>CALFHQ010000187.1 GCA_937876385.1 uncultured Pseudomonadota bacterium | reverse complement strand
CGATTCCGCTTCACCTCTACTGTCACCGAGACCAGCCCGTTGAAGAGCAGCCGACGACGCTCCGACAGCTTCAATTCCTCAGTATTCCCAACCACCGGCCCCTCGATGTAGAAAGGCTCCAGATCCAGGGTGTCCACATGCTCGACCTTGCCCCCCTTTATCTGGATGACCGAACCGCGGTCCGCTATGACCGGAATAGCTCCGACGGTCTCCCGGGCCAATTCGGCGTGGGCGGTGAGATACCGGTATTCCCCGTGGACCGGGATGAAATACTGTGGCTTCACCCACTTGAGAACGTCCACCAGTTCGTCCCGACGGGCATGGCCTGAGGTGTGAACCTGAGCCGTACGCTCATGCACCACTTTGGCTCCCTGCCGAACGAGGCCGTTGCTCACTCGCATGATCTCCCGTTCGTTCCCCGGGATGATGCGGCTTGAGTAGATGACCAGATCCCCCTCACGGATGGTGACGTCCTTGTGATCGGCAAACGCCGCACGAGTCAACGCCGACCGAGGTTCCCCCTGACTCCCCGAAATGAGCAAGAGGAGGTCCTCTCCTGGCATCTCGTCGGCAAAATAGGGATCTACGAGGGAGTTTGGATCGAAGGGGCCGTACCCTGTCTCCAACGCCGCTCTTGTGTACGAGTACAGGCTGCGCCCAATAATTCCCAACCGCCTCCCGGTCTTCTTGGCCACTTCGGCGAATTGGCGAATTCGTTCGATGTTGGAAGAGAACATCGAGATAATCACGCGGCCATCATGGTTGGAGACCAACTCCTCCACTCCCGCTCCAACCCAATCCTCCGGTTCGGTGCGCCCGGCTCGCTCCACGTTGGTGCTGTCGGACAAGAGGAGGAGAACCCCCTCCTTGCCCACTGCCTTGAGACGGTCAACGTCAAAGGGTTGCCCCAACGAGGGCTTGGTGTCCAAGCGGAAGTCTCCGGTGTGGACGATGATTCCCGATGGGGTGCGGATGATAAGCCCCAGCGCATCGGGGATGCTGTGCGTCACCCGGTAGAATTCAAAAGTCAGCCCCGCCAACTCCACAACGTCGCCGGGGGCCACCCTGGTCGTCTTGATGGAGCCGTGTGCCTGATACTCAAGGGCCTTCTCACGAAGCAACGCCTCGGCAAAGGGAGGGGCATAGATGGGAACCTTCAACCCGCCGAAAACAACCGGAATGGCACCGATGTGGTCCTCGTGACCGTGGGTCACCACAACCCCGGCGATGCGATCTCGATTGGCCCTGAAATACCGAAGATCCGGTATCTCCAGGTCGGGGCCGAAGTAACGCCCAGGGGTGAACATCACACCACAGTCCACGATAGCGATACCCTTAGGTGTCTCGATGGCGAGACAGTTCATGCCGATTTCGCCCACGCCCCCTAGAAAAACCAAGCGTATCTCACTATTTCCTCTCGACAAATCGTGCTCCATGGGTTGTGTTGTTCGTTTCGTTGCTCGTAGCCTTTGCAACAGGACAACTCAGCGTAACAGAAGCACCCACGAAACGAAATTGCTTTGTGTCCAAACTGCACTGCTGGTTGACGCGTGAACACTTGACAGGATATAACCAAAGTGCACAGTTGCCGAATTCAGGAGCCTCCATGCTGCGAAGCCTCCTACTCATTGTTGACCCGACCAACCCCAGACAAGGGGTCACTGACGCCGCATTGGCCTGGATCAAGGACAGCGGAGCTCAGCTCACTGCGATGGCCGTGTCCCCCGTGGGAAATTGGGAGGGACTTCCCGACGAATCGGGGAGCGGAGCCTTCCGGATTCCACGCTTCTCCGGCCGCGCTGAAGCCGCCGGGGTGGGTCGTCAAATGGATGAGGCCCTCTCCAACATACACAACCAGTGCGTGCGAAAGGCGGTCAGTGTTCGGACCCTCAAAGTCGAGTCCAACAACCTCGACGTTGTTCTCAATCAGGCGTTGGCCCACGATATGATCTTCGTCGACTTGAATACCGTCCTCGACAGCCCCCGCCTGGGAACGTTGAGTCGGGGGTACTCTCGTCGAGGGGTGAGACCCGTGATGTTGGTTGGAGAACAAGATCCAGAGGACGCTCCTGGACGCACCCTGGTTTGTCTCGACGCCCAGAGGCAATCGTGGCGGGCGCTGCAACTCTTCCTGCAATTGACGCCCGCAAATCGCATCGAGTCTCTGACTCTGATGACGTTGGGACAAAGCCCGGATCAGATGGACACCTGCCAGAAACGCATCAAGCTTGCTTCCTCCCTCGTCCGCTCCTACGGGATCCCGTTCAAAGAGGTCGTGCAGGAAGGAACACCGCTGAGGGTCATTCCAGAGGTTGCCAGAGGCGTCGGTGCCCAAACCATCGTCCTGGGCCCCCACACACGAGCTCAGATGAAGCGGCTGTTCATGGGGTCGGTGACAGAGAAGATGCTCAAACAGAAACACTACAGCCTGTTCCTCTACCGATGAGGGATGGGACCGCCAAATAGGAGACTCCCCGAATATGGAGATGCAAGCCCTCAAGCGAGAAGTCGCCCGCTTCAGCCAGCGGATCTGGCAGCGTGGGTGGGTCGCCAACCACGATGGAAATATCACAGCCCGACTGGGTGAGAACCGCATTCTGGCCACCCCCACGGCGTTTGGAAAAGGGGACATCAGAGAAGATGATATTCTGGTCTTGGACCTTGAAACCGGGAAGGTCCTCTCGGGACGCCATCGTCCCTTCTCTGAACTGTACATGCACCTTGAATACTACAAAGCGCGTTCCGATGTGCAGGCCGTGATCCACGCCCATCCCCCAATGTCAGGCAGCTTCTCCATCGCTGGCATCGAAATCGAAACGAGAATCACCCCCGAGGCGGTGGTCAGCCTGGGAGACCGGATCCCCCTGGCTTCACCGGTGATGCCAGGTTCCCTTGAATCCAAACAACAGATCCGCTCACTGGGAACCCTCTACGATGTAATACATCTGGGCAACCACGGCCTGGTGTCTTGTGGAGTGGACCTCGAGATGGCCTACCTTCGAATGGAACTGGCCGAGCACCTGGCCAACATGCAGAAGGGAGCCATGGAGTTGGGGCGCCTCGAGCTTATTCCAGATGAATGGGTGGAAGAGCTTCTGACCCGGCGAACCAAAGCTGGGCTGGGACCCGAAGCCAGGAAGACCCTCGTCGGGGCTTCCATCAAAGACCTGTCTGAGATCCCCGTTGAAGCCATCATCGCCAGTCTGGTCAAAGGAATGAAATAGAACCTGGCGCCCTCAGCTTCCCTTTGGAGAAATCACGGACAGTCCTCCCAGGTAGGGACGAAGGGCATCGGGGATAACAACGCTTCCGTCCGCCTGCTGGAAATTCTCTAACAGCGCCACGAT
>CALFHQ010000186.1 GCA_937876385.1 uncultured Pseudomonadota bacterium | reverse complement strand
GAGCGTTCCTTCTTTGCTCATGATTCTCAAGGCTGGGGACACCATGCGAGCCGGTGCTGCCATGGAAGCGTTGCTCTCCATTGGCCGGGAAGCAGCCCCCGAAGTCGTCAGCCTCCTCCAGGCCCGCCATCCGAAAATGCGCAGTCTGGCGGCCCAATTCCTCAGCTTCTACCAGGACGACCAGGTTTTTCCGTTGCTCAAGCAACTGTACGGGCGAGCCAAACCCCGTGAGAAACTCGTCATCCTCCGAATTGCCAGCCTCTATGGCTCGGTGGAAGCGTTTGAGTTGATCGTCTCCGCCGTCAACGACGAGGAACCCGCTGTTCGTCTTCAGGCGGTGAAGATGCTTAGCTCGAGCGACCAGAAAGGGGCCGTCCCCGTGCTCCTCGGGCGGGTGGAAGAAGACCCTGATTTGGACATTCGAATTGAGGCCGTTCGTGGGTTGCACCGACTGGGTGACTCCAGTGCGGTGGATTCGCTGGTTCGCTCCCTGGGGCATGAGAAATGGCAGGTGTGCGTCGCCATCCTTGACACCTTGGCCCACCTGGGAACATCCAAGGCGGTGAAGACCGTGGCGGAGCAACTACGTCACCGCAAAACGGAAGTCGCCTCCAGCGCCGAAAGGGCGTTGAACAACATCACTTTCTTGTCCGGGCAGCGTTCCCCGGAGAATTGGCAGTCGGAAATCGAAGCGTTGGTCGCATCTCAGAAGGGCGATCTCAGCGTTGACGTGAACATGCGGACCATTCGAGCTGGGTCCGAGGTCATCGAAGTGGCGGTTCTGGGCAGTGGTTCTCAGACTGTGTTGACGTTGGCTTCCTGCCTGGAAATCAACGCCGGCCTCATCCCTCGCTACGCTTACCTGATGGCTCAGGACTACACCGTGGTTCTTGTTCCCTTCTCCGGCTGCGACGCCGCACAAGGCTCCACCGATGCTTTCAAGTGCATGGAGCGCATGGCGGAGCGATTGCATCTGGTGAAGTCCGAGACGACCAAAGAGCCTGCCGTGCTCGTGGGACATGCCATTCCGGGGATGGCTCTGTTGAGCTTCGCACAAAAGTATCCCAAAGACGTTGACCGAATCATCTGGGCCAACCCGGTGTTTCCGAGGCGACGTGTGGTGGACCACCTGAAGGACGCTACCTTCAAAGGACTCACCGCTCGATGGAAGGCTGAACTTGAGCTTCTTCGCTCCGAGGCTGGGAAATTCCTGCCCAGAGCGCTCAATGCCTATATGAGTCGGGTGGAGTTGTCCTCCCAGGTCAGTGGGGAAGGGAAGGCCATGGTGGTTTCGAAGTGCCACTACGGCGTCACCTGGTTCCTCAACGAGACTCGCTTCGAGTATCGAGATACGCGACTGCAAACCGCATTGGCGAACTTGCCCTGCCCCATGCTCCTCGTCTTTGGAAAGGACGACTGGACCCTGGACGAGCAGGTGGAACGATTCCGTCCCATCGGAAAGATGAGAAGAAATCTCGTTACTACCATGGTTGACGGAAGCGTACGCTACACTCCCATCGAGCGACCCGAAGTGTTTGCCGCATCGGTGAAGCGCTTTGTGGAGAATTACAGGTTCAAGAAGACAGCCTCTGGAGTGGGGGGAGCCATCTCCCTGGGCCAGGCCTACTACGGTGATTATGCAGGGATGGCCATGGGCACCGGCGCCGACAGTGAGTCTGCTCCAGCCCAACGAGCCTCCTCGAACACCGGAGGGCAGGTGGTGGAATCCAGTCGGTTGACCCGGTTCCTGACCACCGTGAACTCAGACGGGACGGCGACCACACCGAGGACGGCCGAGGCCCCAGTGGCTACCGTGAATCCAGTGGTTGTGACCCCTGAGCCCCCCGTCGTCGAGAACCCCGTGACGGTGGCGAAGGTTGAAAAGAAAGCAGAGCCTCCCGTGGAGCCGACGAAGGAAGAACCGGCGGTTGAGGCCGTCGTTGTCGCTACCCCGGAGTTGGCACCCGAGGAGACAACCGCCGTGGTTGTGGCAACTCCCGACACGACTGAATTTCCACCCGACCCCCCTGACCACGAGTTGTCTATCTCGGACACTGTTGAATCGCCTGTTACCA
>CALFHQ010000185.1 GCA_937876385.1 uncultured Pseudomonadota bacterium | reverse complement strand
TGGCGGGGCCGTGAGGACAGAGTGTAAACGGGAGCACCGGCTTTGCAAGGATTTTCTGACGACCTCGTCGCTGTCCCCGGTTTTCCTTGTCATTTGTCCGGCTTCGCCTATACTTGCGCACGAGGTTTGTCTATGCCGGATGCCAGTTTCGACATCGTAATCGTTGGGACAGATATTGGTGGACTTGCATTGGGCGCGCAGTGCGCTCGGCAGGGTTACACGGTGCTCCTCATCGGCCACGATGGAAAGCCCAATCAGTACACCCTGGACAAGCACCCCATGCTTCGGGAGCTGCCTCTCCTGTATGGGTTTTCGTCTTCCCCAGTCATCCGTTCTCTCTTTCGAGACATCGGCCTGATTGCGGAGATGCGGAACAAGCCCATCCCTTTTACCCCTCCGATACAGGTGGTCACACCGGGTCATCGTTACGACATCTCACTGGATGCGGACCAGACTCAGGCGGAGTTGCGAAGAGAGTTCGGAGATGATGGCCGAAACATCGAGCGGTTCTGGCGATCTGCTACGGGCTTGAACAACGAGTTGGGAGAGGCTCTGGGCGACCTGCCGCTGCTGCCTCAGACCGGTTTTATCAAGAAGCGCCAATTCGCTAAGAAGTTCGAGGGACAAGAAGTCTACCGAGAGGCTCAGGAGCGGTTGGCCTTTCCCGGTCACTTGAAGTTTTCGGCTCCCATGAGCGCCATCCTCCTGGGAATGACGAATCTGCAAAGTGCGCCCCTTTCGCCGGTGTCGGTGCGGCGACTGATGCAGCACTTCGCGCACGGCCTCTTCGACTTCCCCGGGGGAATTGACGGTTTCAAACGAATGCTGGTGGACCGAATCCTGAACAACAGCGGCCAATACTGGGCTGACCGAAGGCTGGAGTCCATCTCCATCCGCCGAAATCGGGTCAAGGAGTTGACGGTTCAGCGACCGCACCGAACCCTCCAGGCACGAGTCCTCATCTGCAACACCTCCCCCAGGAATTTCTTCGGGTTGATTCCCTCTGAACAGCAGCACCAGAACTTCCATGGACAGTTGAAGGCGCTGCAACCGGCATACTATAAATATGTGGTGAACTTCGTCGTGCCCCGCCGAATCATCCCACAGCCCATGGGCAGACACGTCATGGTGGTGCCCTACCCGAAGCAGGAGTTGGTGGGGGCCAACGGAATCTGGGTGGCCGTCTCGCACCTGCCTGAGGACCCCGAGGGAGCGGCTGTACTCACCGTCCAGGCTCGCCTCCCCTACCGTGGATTACCCACGGATGTGGCCGGTTTCGACCGTCTGAATGGAGAAATTCAGCACTCCCTGGAATGGCTTCTTCCATTCCTTCGAGAGAATCTCATCGCAGTGGACACACCCTATGTCACGAAGAACCCGGACACCGGAGAAGATCGGCCAGACCCTACGGCTCACCTTGAGATTTACGACGAAGGATTTCCTGGTACGTTGGACCTCTCACCCATTCCAGGGAAGACTGCATACAAGAACATCCTGCTCTTGGGATCGCACTACCTGTCGGGTTTGGGGCTCGAAGGGCAGTTCCTGGGAGCCCAGCAGGCCTTCAAGTGGATTCGGAAGAATATCGTTCTCAAACAGATTTTAAGGAAATAGCTGTGCGTTTGACCTGGCTTCTTCTCGCTTTCATCGTCGTCCCTCTACTTTTCACCTTGCCTACCCCTGCGCTCTGCGACGAGGGCGGAGACGAGTCGGCTGTGGAGTCCTCGAAGTCGCTGACTTTGGGAGAAGCGCTGGCCCTGGCGACCAACCACCACCCCATCATGGGTGCTGCCCGCCAGAACCTCGAGATATTCAAAGCGAAGATGTTTGCGGCCAAGTGGTCGTGGGTTCCCAAGATCCAGATGAAAGGGTACGCCTCGGCGACGCCGGGAAAGGAAGGGGACGCCCTGAACGGCTCCACGGTGTACGATTCCTGGGGGCCATACTTCAGCTACGAAGTGTCCGGCATCCTCCCGGTCTATACCTTTGGAAAGATTCGCAATCTTCAGAAGATGGCGGAACAGGGGCTGCACGTCGGTGAGGCTCAAATTCAGATTGCCAGAGCACAACTGGAGGAACTGGTCCTCAAGGCCTACATTGGGCTGCAGTATGCTACAGGGTTGCTTGAGGCTGTGGACGACGGAAAGCAGTACATGGTCCGAGCCCGTGAATACCTGGAGACCAAGAGAGACGAGGACGACGAAGATTACGACGACGTGGACATGCTCAAGCTCAAGGTCTACGAAAGCGAATTGGATGGCCAGCGACTGACGGTTGAACGCAACTTGAAGGTGGCACTGAGGGGGCTGGAGATGCTCACCGGGCGTCCCCCCGAGGACTTCCTTCCCCCAGCCAAGTTGACCCGATACAAGCACGAGTTAAAAAGCCAGGACTACTACCTGCAGTTGGCTGGAACCCACCGAGGAGAGCTCCTCGCCCTGGGTGCGGCCGTGAAGGCGCAAGGGAGGCGAGTCGCTCTGGAGAAGAGTCAATTCTACCCCGACCTGTTTGTTGGCGCCTTTTTCAAGATTGCCCGAGCCTGGTCGGTGGAACAGCAATCGAGCCCCTTTGCCTACGACCCGTACAACTCCTGGTTCGCCGGAGCCGGGTTGGGATTCCAGTGGAACCTGGACATCTTCACGCGAATCGGTGCCATTGACGAGCAGCGGGCCGGGCAACGGAAGTTGCAGGCGCAGCGGTCGGCAGTGAAACAGCAAATAGAGCTTGAAGTGTACGAGGCGTGGCTCAAGGTGGACGAATACAAGAGCCTCTACGACCTGGACAAGCGCGCTTATAAGGCCGCCCGAGGATGGATGCTGGCCAAGCTGGATCTGTACGAATCGGGATTTGCCTCCTTCGAGGACTTGAAGGGGGGGCTCATCGAGTTCTTCAAGCGCAAAATGAAGTTGGAGCAGACGGTTTACGAATACAACCTGGCGCTGGGTCAGTTGGGAATCGCTTGCGGATTCCCCGTGGCTCAGTTCCTGGGCATTGAATAAGCGGCGCCGCTCCACGTTAGATGGCGCCACACAACGGAGGTGAACTCATGAACAAGAAACTGAACATCCTGGTAACGATATTCCTCAGTATCTTTCTGACACACACTACAAGAGCCACCGAAGCCAAACCCGCAGACCTCACGACCCCCACGAAAATCATCGACGCCCGTGGAAAAGAGATTCATGAATTGGTCATCTCGGCCAAATCCGATGACGAAATGCGTGAGAAGGTTCGAGCCGTCCTCGAACAGTTCGTCGACTTCCCCGAATTCGGTCGACTCTGCCTGGGAAGCCAGTGGAGCGAATTGACTCCAGAACAGCAGACAACCTACCTGGAAGAATTCAAGCGACTGCTCCAGAACAGCTACCTCAGACGTTTCAATGCCGGCCAAGAGTTCAAGATGACCTTCAGAAACGAAGCTCGCAAGAACAAAGCGGGGGACCGAATTGAAGTTCACACAACCATCACCGGAACTGGCGACGACGCCATGAGCGCCGACGTGGACTACCGCTTCTACCAGACAAAGAAGGGATGGATGGTCTATGACATCCTGGTGGACGAAGTCTCCATGATGAGAAATTACCGACGAAACTTCATCAAGATCTACAAGAAGGATGGTTTCGCCGAGCTCATCCTGCGAATGCAGAAGAAGGCGAAGGACACCGATTCGAAGAGTGATGAAATCTGATGCGGGCACCCTCCCCCCGTTCTCAAGAGAGGAAAGCACTCCCACACACCTGCAAGTTGCGGTGATACCCGCCAGGAAAAGCCCCCATTCGGGGAATAGGACCCGGCTCACAGACGTTTGCGTTGACGTTAAACGGTTTGGAGGACGCGCATGAGAGCTGTATCGTCGGTTTGGGTTCTGTTGTTGACTCTGATAACCTTCGCCCCCCCCATCAACGCTGGAGAGCCCCCTTTGTGGACCGAGCTCCCCGCGTCGGAGCGCAGCGTGCCGATAGAGGGAGCGGTCCACGCCGACCGGTTCTCGAAGCTTGCCGAAGTCCTTTCTCCGGCAGTGGTTCACATTTCAGTCACTCAACGGGCAAGGGGACGAGCGTACGGCCGAACTCCCTTCGGGTTTCCCTTTGGTGGTGCCCCGAGGGAGCAGGAGAACGTCGCCACGGGTACCGGATTTGTGATCCGCTCGGATGGATTCATTGTGACGAACAACCACGTTGTGGAGAATGCAGACTCCATCCGGGTGCTCCTGGTGGATGACCGCGAATTCACCGCTACTCTCATCGGTGCGGACCCTGCGACAGACCTGGCCCTCATCAAGATTGCGGTGACAGACCCCCTTCCGGTGGCTCCATTGGGAGACTCCGAGGAGATTCGAATCGGAGATTGGGTCATCGCCATCGGAAACCCCTTTGGGTTGGATCACACCGTCACCGCCGGCATCGTCAGCGCCAAAGGGCGAAAAGAGGTCATGCCGGGGCGCGGTCCGATATACGCCAATTTCATTCAAACCGACGCCAGCATCAACCCCGGAAACAGTGGCGGCCCGCTCATCAACATGAGGGGTGAGGTCATCGGCATCAACACCGCCATTATCGCTTCCGGGCAAGGAATCGGGTTCTCCATTCCAGTCAATATGGTCAAGAAGCTCCTTCCCCAGCTCGCCCAGGGGAAGATTCAACGCGCCTACCTCGGCGTGTACCTGCAATCCGTCACGCGTCAGATTGCCCAGGCGCTGGGACTCGAGAAGACCAGCGGAGCACTCATCTCCACGGTGTTTCCTAAGTCCCCGGCTGACAAGGGCGGCTTGGAAGCCGGAGACGTCGTCGTCGCATTTGACGGAAAGGAAATTGAGACCTCATCGGATCTGGCGTGGATGGCGTCGGTTGCCCCCATCGGCTCCAAAGTGACCGTGTCGTATCTTCGGGAAGGGGCCAAAAAGGAAACCACCGTGGTGATGGCCTCTCACCCCGACAACGAACGGCAGGCAGAGGGGGAAGACACCGCACCCGACAACGGCAAGGCCACATCCCTCGATGGAATCGGAGCTTCCGTGTCGAATCTTCCCCGGAATCTACGAAAGGAGATCCGACTGAAACCGGGAATCGGAGCGTTGGTAGAATCCGTGGAGCCGGGAGGCCCAGCCTCGAAGGCGGGGCTTCGGGTTGGAGACATCATCCTGCGGGTGGGCTACAAGGTCGTCAAGAATCCTCGGGCGCTAGCCTCCTTGTGCAAAGGAATCCCAGCAGGCAAGAACCTGTCCTTTCACATCATGCGAGGGGAATACGAAAGCTGGATCGCTATGAAGAAGGAGTAGCAATCGCTACTTGGGGACCTTTTCCCAATCCGAAAGGAACTTCTGGATGCCGATGTCGGTGAGGGGGTGGTCGTAGAGCTTTTTGATCACTCCAAAGGGGATGGTGCAGATGTCGGCGCCCATGCGTGCGGAGTCCAGGATATGAATCGGGTGGCGGACGCTGGCCACGATGATCTCGGTATCAAAGGCGTAATTTCCAAACACATCCACGATGTCGGAGATAAGAGACATTCCCTCGGTAGAGATGTCGTCCAGTCTGCCGATGAAGGGGCTGACGTAGGTCGCTCCGGCTTTGGCAGCGAGGAGGGCCTGAAGGGGGGAGAAGATCAGGGTTACGTTGGTCGAGATTCCCTCTTCAAAGCAAATCTTGGTCGCCTGCATGCCCTCTCTTGTCATTGGGATCTTCACAACCACATTGTCGTGGCGTGCCGCTAAGGCTCTGGCTTCTTTGACCATCCCATCCACGTCCATGGCGGTGGTTTCAAGGGAGATAGGGCCATCGACGATTTCGGTAATCTCGGCGATCACCTGGTCAAAGGACTTGCCGGTTTTGGCAACCAAAGACGGGTTGGTGGTGACGCCGTCGCAGACACCCAGGGCAATGGCTTCGCGGATTTCTTCAATCTGAGCTGAATCGATAAAGAACTTCATATTGCGTCTCCTCCCAACGCTCGAAGGGTACTGAACCGGGGACAGTCTGCCTTTGGAAGTCGGGAAGGTCAAGGAGAGGGTTCAGGAATGAACCAGCAGGAGAAGATCAGTCGTTCATGCAGGTGGGGGATTGGTTGTAGATGTTGGCAGATTCGCCATTCTTGCCGTTGGTGGTACCGGCAGAAACGCCACCTACACCGCCCAAACCGCCGGAGCCTTCAGGGACGAAGTCGTTCTGATGGCAATTGGGGCTCACGGCGCCGCTCCAGAAAATTCCAAACGCTGCACCACCGCTTCCGCCGCCACCGCCGCCGGAATCTCCGGCATCGCCGCCGTCTCCACCGTCGCCGCCGCCGCCTTCTTCCTCGTCGACGTTCCCGTCGCCACCCTGTCCACCATGGCCACCATCGCCGCTGGGACCTGCGGCCCCACCGTTGCCACCGTTGCCGCCGAAGCGATAGGTAATTGTGTTGTCTTCAATGTGCAGTGTGGAATTGACCACGAACAGCGCGAAGGACCCCCCACCGGCTCCACCGCCGGTTCCCGGAGTGCCTGGGCATCCACCGCCGCCGCCACCGGCACCACTGGCGCCGTAGGTGTAGCATTCCCAATTCAAGAAG
>CALFHQ010000184.1 GCA_937876385.1 uncultured Pseudomonadota bacterium | reverse complement strand
CCGGGAAGAGGGAGGAAGGGGGAGACGGGGTAACCATCATCTCCATCGTGACCTAGTCACACCCCTCTTTCACCTTGATGGGAATCAAGGCAACCTGATTTTCCTTCAATTCCACCCGGAAGAGCACCTGCTTGCACCCGTATCGATCACGCAGAGCCTTCTCGTTTCGGGCGACCTTCTCGATGAACCGCACGTAGGTCACTGCGGCAACGTCCAACCCCAAAGACTTGCGGGCTTCTATGTACTCCCCGAACAGGCGCCGGTAATACTCGGTCTTCGTCTCGGTGATCTCCGCCTGGGTAATCGATTCGATGCTCGCCAAGCCCCCCCCTCGGCTCTCTTCCAACTCATGCGCTTCGACTTCCAACTCTTCCCGCCAACTGTTGTCGGTCTCCTCCTCCTCAGGGAGAGGCTCGCCCAGGAGAATGGCCTTCATCACCGAGAGGCTCTGCGCCATGGAGCTGGGCAGCTCCTCGGTGAAGTCGAAGGGGAAGCGGTATTCGAAGTTGCCGCCGATGATCTCGTGGATCCCCTGGTCGATGGCTTCGAAGGGCTTCCTCAACCGTCGCACCAGGAACTGCAAGATGATGAAGGCGACGATGAAGAGAATCAAAGCGACGACGATGAGAACTGTCTTGGCATTGGTGAAAGGCACCAGCGCCTCGTCCAGATTCAAGGTCACGTAAGCCAGCGCTTGCCCAGTGGCATCCTGGCTCTCCACGGGCAACTCCACCCCCATGGCGATGAAGTCCCCGGTGACTATTCGCCCCCTTCGACTCCCAGTCTTGATGATGTCGGAGATGGTGGACTGGGACTCCTCGGCGAGGGAGGTTCCCAGAATCAGGGTCTTCCCGATGCGATCCCGAGCGACCAGGGTAATGCCCCGTGACTGGTGGCGCAGCTCGTACTGGCAACGCTCACCGCTGGCAGCCAGTTCCTGCTCTCCTTCCAGTTTGTCGAGACAACTCTTGAGCACGGGCCGCATCCCAAGAATTCGGGCCGTGTCCTGCTCGGCGAGGGTCTTGTCCAGTTCGTACCCAACCATGAGAGTCCCAAGGAAGTCCTTGTCTTCGTTTTCCAACCGGGTCGCCACGACGACAAATGCGCGATTGTCTCGAATGAGGATTCCACTGCTCATGAGGCGGGTGGAACCAGCTTTGACGTCCTTCAACACCGGGGCTACTTGGGAGAAATTGGTCGTGATGTGGGTGTCGTACGCCAACAGATCACGCTCCAACTCCTGTCCCATGGGCCGATTCTCAATGACGGCAGCGAGGTTCTCCACATAGTAGCGAGCCGTCTCGTTTTCAGGCTCGATGAGGACGAACAGGTCGGGGAGGTCTTCCTTCTTCCAACGGCGCAGGAGGTCTGGATAGACAAACTCAACCAAAGCGATGTAAGTCACCTTGAAGTAAGAGTACGGCCACCAGTCATACTCGCCAACCATCCCCGAGGCGAGAATATCAGCCATCATCGATTCGACTCCACCCTCGACGTCCACCATGGTGCTGATATTGGAAGCGATGGTCTCCTTGAAACGGTCCAGAGCCGGCTGAGCCTTCGTCTTCACATAGGCCAGCTTGTCGTCAACAGTGGCCTTTGGATCTCGGGCAAATCGCTGCCGGGTCTCTCGGCCCACGGCCTTGACCGTGCTCTTCATGTCCATCAACGCTTCCACATAAACAGGCAGATCCGTCTCGAGGACCACTCGAGAGAAGGTCTTCAGCTTCTCGATGCGATGACTCGTGAGGAGTTCATAGGAACTGGCCTCTGCTCCCAGAATCGGCTCCAACTCCGTCATCTGGTATTCGGTCTGGCGATCGTCGATGAGCTTCCAGACGATGGCACCAGCCAGGACGACGATGAAGAAGTAGAGGACGGTCAGCCTGAATTGATACATGGATTGATTCCTCCCCGGACACCTTAAATGTAGAACCGTTGGTCGCGGCTATATTAGAACGGTGGCGGGTGGAGTGTCAACCAAACTATCCCCCCCAAGGACACCGTAAGTGAGCCGTGGGACACGAGAACTCCTCAAGACGGAAGTCGCCGTCTACACCCCGCCGGATAGCGAAGCCGGAGCACCCTGAGGGAAGAGTCACCCGGAGAAGAATGAGAGAACCTGGAACAGAACGACGGCCACCAGATAGGCCAGACCAAATAACGCAGCGAACTGGAGAATGGGGTAGCGCAGTTTGTGGGTTTCTTTGTAAGTGACCACCAAAGTGGACAGGCATGGGAAGGTCAACAGCATGAAGAAGACCACGGCGAACCCCGCAGGGACTGAATAGCTCTCATGCAACACCTGCGAAAGGTCGGAGTCCTCTCCCTGGGTCTCGATGGAGAAGATGACCCCCATCTGAGCGACGAAGACCTCTTTGGCAGCGACGGCTCCGAGCACCGCTGTTGAAATCCTCCAATCGAACCCTGCCGGTGCAAAGACCGGCTCCACGGCATGACCCACCTGCCCCAGGATGGAGCGCTCCAACTGAATTCGTGCCAGATGGGTTGCCTCCTCCTCGGGGGAAATCGACTCGCCGTAGGTGGCCCGAATCTCAGCACGTTCCGCTTCCCCGACCTGGGGGAAATTCGCCAAACCCCACAACACAACGGAGAAGAACAAGATGACCGTCCCCGCCTTCTTTAAGTAGAGCGCTCCCATGTGCCAGGTGTACCGCCCCAACCCCTTCCAGCCAGGGCGACGATACGGGGGCAACTCCATGACAAAGTGGGAGAGTCCCCCGGTGAAAACCACCCGCCGCAGCAGGAAGGCGACCAGAACCGCCATGGCGATGCCGGTGAAATACAGGAGGAACATCACAGCACCCTGCCAGGCCTCAGCAAAAAACGCCGGTACCAGCAAAAGGAACACCGGAAGACGCGCTCCGCAGGGCACCAGGGGCAATGACAAGATGGTGGCAAGACGATCTTTGGGATTGTCGATGGCTCGAGCGGCCATAATGGCAGGGACGGAACACCCAAGCCCCATCACCATGGGGATGAAGCTGCGGCCGTGGAGACCGATTCGGTGCATGAAGCCATCCATTAAGAAGGTGGCTCTGGCCATGTAGCCCGATTGCTCCAGAACAGACATGCAAAAAAAGAGGATCATGATGTTCGGAACAAAGACGACGACTCCGCCCACCCCGCCGAGCACCCCGTCTTTCAGCACCGACAGGAGCAAGGGGGAGAATCCCTCGGGCCAGATCGCTGTCAATCCCAGTTTTGCGGCCCCAAACATCATCTCGAGCCCTCGCATGGGCCACTCGCCGAGTTGGAACGTCATCCAGAACACGAGGTACATGATGGCAAAGAAGATGGGCAAGCCGAACACCGGATGCATGAGCACCGAGTCAATTCGCTCGCTGGCGTCCAGTCGAGATACGGGGTCCGCCTTCTTGACGCACTCCTTCACCAGTCCAGCCGAATACCCATACCGAGCATCAGCAGCCAGAAGGTCCGGATCGTGGTTGGTGGCCTCATGAATCCTGGAACGAGCCGACTCCAGCGCCTCGGAGAGCTGAGGATCTTCCAGGGTCAGTTGCGGCTCCAACTCCCCGTCCCCTTCCAACAGTCGAACCGCCGCGGCTCGAAGGGGAAACGGATTGTTCTCCAATCGCTTGATCCGAGGAAGGAGGGCTTCAATTTCAGCCTCCAGGCTGGCACAAAAGTGCACATGCTCTCCCCGTTGGGGCATGTCCGTTGCCCGAAGGGCCGCAGCTTTGATGGCATCAATCCCTTCACGCCGGGAGCCCACCGTCCCCACCACCGGGAAGCCGAGGCGTTCCTCCATGGCATCGACATCGATGACCCATCCCTTCTCCTCCACCTCGTCCATCATGTTCAAGATCAGGACCAGGGGAAGGTTCAACTCCATCAACTGCGTAACGAGATAGAGGTTGCGCTCCAGGTTTCCCGCATCCACGACCGCCAGGACAACCTCGGGCCGAGCCTCCATGAGAAACTGCCGGGCGACCCTCTCCTCCACTGACTGCGCTGTGAGGCTGTAGATTCCGGGAAGGTCAACGAGACGGTAGCGCTTGCCCCCCAACTCCACGAAGCCTTCGCGGGTCTCTACGGTCACCCCCGCGTAGTTCCCCACGTGGAAGTGGCCACCGGTGAGACCGTTGAAAATGGTAGTCTTGCCTGCGTTGGGATTCCCAGCAAGGGCGATAATGGGCTCTTTCATGAAATCAAGCCTGTGCCGACCCTTCGGTGTGACGGTCGTCTTCAAGACAGACCCCCTGGGCCTGGCCACGTCGCAACGAGAGGTGGTATCCTCTGACTTTGATCCCGATGGGTTCGCCAAAGGGACCGACACGCTCGACGAGAATCTCCTGTCCGGGAAGAAGGCCCAGCTCCAGAAGCCGACGTTTGCAACCGCCGCAACCACAGAGGTCGCAAATCACCGCCGATTGCCCCGGCTTCAGGTCGGACAAGACACGGTGCCGAAAATGTCCTCGGCATTGTGTCTTGCAGTGATGCTCCATCTTCATCGTCTTCCCCTCAGAGTTAGACGCGCTTAACTTACGGACGCACCCCCCCTCCTGTCAAGCTGAAAAGCAGCAAACGAGGCGATTTCAATCCTCGCGCTGCTGCCCGCCCCACGCCCGGCGCTTCTAATGGGCCAAGGAACCGTTCAACGGATGCGGCGGTTGCTTCGTCTTTCCTGATGTCCGACGGTACGACTTCCCCATTCTCGTGCGAACCCGCATCAGCGACTGCCTTCCAGCGCTACCCGACCAGGAAAATGGGAATCGTAACTCCGAGAACGCTCTTCTTCGCCAACCCAGGCAGGAATCGAACATATCCACCAAACCCAGCATTCATGCGGCCTTGCACCCTTGCCAATGGAAGCTGGCACTGCTCTTGCTACTGGTATCAGCAGACTTTGACATATCGAACGTGCTAGGATGACGGCATATCGTCTCCAGTTCAGGTCGTTCGCACGAGGATCACATGGACCAATGGACGCCTCCGCACGAGGCGGCGCCTACTGACAAAGGAGAACCATTATGACGATTCGACATGAAAGCAAGACCAAGGTTCGGACCCTGACAGACCGATGGGCAGGCTCCATTCTCACGGCTCTGATGCTCCTGGTGATCGTGGCTGGATGCCGGTCGAAGGAGACGGCTGGTGAGGCCGAGGCGAATGACCCTCAGCAAGGTACCGAGGCCCCTGCTGGCACTCCACCAGTCGTAGTCAACCCCTGGGCGGAGGTGACGCCTCACCTGGATGTCCTGACTGCTGCGCTGGAGGAGGGGGGAGCAGAGGCCGAGACGGCCTTGATTGCTTTCCAGTGGCTCCCCAGCCCCGTGCAGAGTCAAGTGGAATCGAAGCATTTCGTGCCCATCATCCTCGCCCACGGAGGGTCCGGTCAGTTGCTGGCCGCCAGCATCCTGGAAGAGACGGGAGCCCAGCTATCTGAATCCGATGCAGAGGCCCTGGTGGGCGTCCTGGAAGAGATGAAGGAAGATGACTCGGCCCTGGGCTCCCTGCAAACCATCGTCGCACGAACGGCTGAGCGGGATGGCCCAAAGATCATGAACCGCCTGCAATCGGTCCTGGTTGACAAGTGGGGAGGATTGCTGCCTACTGCCGCGGCCGTCGCCGATGCCGACACGTTTGCTACCTGGGCAGACGGGCAAGCCACCACCACCCGGCAGGAACTGCGGTCTGAGATCAGTCGACTGCGGAGCGGCTATGGCAGCCAGTCTACGGCAGAGAATCGACTCACGCGGCTGACTGCCCTGGTGGCTGGCATGGGAGAAGCCGCCGGACGCAGCGAAACCGCGGCACGAACCCTCGCCTCATGGGCAGATTGCTCCGGCTATCCAGATATCTACGAAGGGGTGCGGGATGCTGCCTTCGGCTCACTGGCAGTCGTAGCGTTGTCGAATGACAAGCTCCCATCCTTGGTTGCCGGCCAGATCGTCGGGCCCAGGCTGGCGACCCTCAAGGCGCTCAGTGGTGACCGTGCGGCCCGGCAAGGCCTGAACCTGGCTGGCCTGGACAATCAGTCGTTGACGCTTCTGCTGCTCCAGGAGCAGGACGACGCGACGCTGGACGAGCTGTTGTCAAGGGTCTGTAAGGCAACGAAAATTGCCGAGGCCGTACCCGCCATGAACACGGTGCGGCTGCTCTACTCGGCCAATCCAGCTCTCCTCGCTCGTCCCGCAGCACTCTGCCAGGAAGCAGCGGTGAGTGGGGAAGGGGCCGATGCCGCGACGGTGGTCGAGGGAGCACTCACGACGTTCATCGAAGGCCTTGACAAGCGACAGGCGGCCAAGGAGTCCTGGGTGGCGGATGACCTCCGCATGGGCGTCCAATTGCTGGCTGCTGGTCGTCACCACGATGCCCTCGTTGTGATCAGCCTGGCACAAATGGACCTGGCCCTGTATGCCCGCCAGTTGATGGCGGAATCTGACCGTCTGCAGAAAAGTTCCTCCCTCGATGCGCATGGCAGTCTGAGCGACATGAACCGCCGACTGGAGAATATGCGGGAGTCTCTCCGCATGATGCAGAGAGCCTTCGCGCTGTCACGCCTGAGCCTGGAGAAGACCCTCTGGGCGTTCCGGTCTGCGACCCGGATAGCCTCGCTGGCCGATGCCCTCGTGCAAGTCGCTGGCGGCAAGGAAGCCGGCCAGGAGGCAACTCCCGACGACGTGGCCCAGTTGCTTTCACTGGCTGATGCTCGGGCGGCGACAGATCCAACCCTGCTTGCTGCGGTGGTCAAGCGAGTGCGCACCAGCGACGCCAAAGCGGCGGGCGACGAGGGCGATGCTATGGCCGATCTCCTGACCACCACCGTGAGGCGTCGTCGTGACGAAGCGCTGCAATTCCTGCCCCACGAGGAGGCCTGCACCATCGTGCTGGAGACAGCCACCGGGGGCTTCTACCGTCCGCTGATTCAATGCCTGGCAGCAAATGCGGAGTTGGATGTAGAGAAGCTGGGTGGCTGGCTGACGTCAGACAACACTACGCTCCGCTTCCACGCAGCGTTTGCAGCAGGAGTCAATCGCAGCGTCGAGCTGATTCCAGCTCTGGAAATTGCGCTCAAAGGGGAAGAAGACAAGGCTACAGTCCTGGCGCTGCACTTTTCACTCGCGACCCTCAAGGCCAAGAAGGCCGACATCGAAGGGATCTGAGAGAGAGTGCATGATGCCCCTTGGAACCGAGGAGAAGAACCATGCTCAGTGAGAAAGGAGAAGAGTTCCAGCGGCTGACCACGCCGCCAGTCGACCAACTGCTGTTTGAACTCAACGAGTACCCTTTCAAGGCATCTAACCGGCTGGTGGGAATCCGCCGCGCGGTGGGCCCTGCCTTCGTGGACTTGCTGCCACATCTCGTCATGTTGAACCGGTTCGTGTTCCCGGGACGCCGCAGAGACCTCTACGATGTGGTGTTGAAGATCATCCACCGGGCGGACTCCTCCGAGCGTGCGGAGGAGGCCCTGCGCATCGCTTTGCGGGCGGTCTGGACCAGCGAGCTCCTATCCTCTGAAGAGAGAGTGAGAACCTGGCTCATCGCCATTGCCAACCGCGCTCGACCAGATGCCATGGTCGCCGAGTTGTCCGGCGTCCTCTCCCTTCTGGAAGAGTCCCCCTCTAAAGAGTCCTTCTCTGACGATGAGGACTACGAGTAGGGATCGAGTCATGAGCCACCACTTCAGGCAGCACCTGCCGGAGTGCCTGCGCTTCGTGCAAAAGCTTCGCGGGCTTCGCCCCGCCCAAAGGAGAGAGAAATGAGTGTTCCCGAAAAGCGCCTATCGAAGTTCCTCGCCCTCTTGCTTCGCCACCGGGCGGAAAAGTTCGGACTGGCGGTAGAAGCCGGAACCGGGTACGCGGATCTGGACGAGGTAGAGTCGATCTGCACACGAATGTTCAAGGGCCGCGTGAGCCGTGGAGATATCCTTGCTTTGGTGGCCCACAGTCCTGACGGCAAGCAACGGTTCGAGGTTGTGGATCGGCGGATCAGGGCCCTCTACGGACACTCACAGGTTGTCGTCGACTACCCCACAGTTGATCCTCCGGAGTTCCTCTACCACGGCACCGCCCCGGGGCGAGCGGAGTTGATCCTGCAGTCCGGTCTGCAAGGGATGGGACGCACCTACGTTCACCTGGCCCACAACGTTCCCTATGCCCTGCAAGTCGGAGGACGTCACTCTCGTACACCGGTGGTTCTGCGCGTCCGAGCAGCAGACGCCGCTGCCAATGGAGTTTCCTTCTTCTGCCCCGACAAAACCCATTACCTCGCCCGTTCCGTGCCGCCGGAGTGGCTGGAGCCGCTGCCGAGTTAGTTCGGGACGGGGCTCGAATTCGCGTCGGACACTTGTCTCTTGCTTGGGTGGTTGGAAACGATCTAGTATCTTTCCTTGAGAAACTGGAAACGCTCGACTATGGAGGCAACAGCAGATGGAATTCAAATCCGACTTGAAAGATGTCCGGTTCGTTTTGTTTGACTATCTCAAAGCACACGAACTGGCAAAGCACCCCAAATTCGAGGATGCCGATCAGGACATGATGGAAGCAGTGCTCGCCGAAGCACTCAAGTTCGCAACCGATGTCATGGCCCCCGAAAACGAAGAAGCGGACAAGATGGGCTGTCGATACGAAGGCGGCAACGTGTACCTCCCCCCCGGATTGAAAAAGATCATGGAGAAAGTGGGAGAGAACGGCTGGGGCTCGATGATCGAAGACCCCAACTACGGTGGACAAGGACTTCCTGAGGTCCTCTCTGTCGCCGCCAACGAATTCTTCATCGGCGCCAACGGCGCGGTGAGCCTCCTCCCCATGTTGACCTCCGGTGCTGCCCACCTCATCGAGTACTTCGGTACCGACGAGTTGAAAGAAGTCTACCTGGAAAAAATGTACTCCCTCCAGTGGGCGGGTACGATGTGCTTGACCGAACCCCAGGCCGGTAGTGACGTTGGAAACAGCAAGACCAAGGCCGTCAAGCAGGCCGATGGCAAATACAAGATTTCGGGAACCAAGAACTTCATCACCGGCGGCGATCACGATGCTGCCCCCAACATCATCCACCTCGTCCTCGCTCGCACCGAAGGCGCTCCCAAGGGAACCCGAGGGCTCTCCTTGTTTGTGGTGCCCAAGTTCCGCGTCGAGAATGGCGAGATGACCGAAGTGTCCAACGACGTCGCTTGCGCCGGAATCGAGCACAAGATGGGAATCAACGGCTCCCCGACCTGCACCATGAACTTCGGCGAGAACGATGACTGCTACGGAATCATGCTCGGCAACGAAGGGCACGGAATCCGGATGATGTTCCACCTCATGAACGAAGCCCGTATCTGGGTTGGAATTCAGGGATTTGCGGCGGGTGCTGCCTCCTACCAGCAGGCTCTTCAGTACGCCCGGGAGCGATACCAGGGTTCGGACATCAAGGAATTCAAGAACCCCGATGCTCCTCGAGTCCCGATCATCGCCCATCCGGACGTCAGACGCATGCTCATGACCATGAAATCCTGGTCGGAAGCACTTCGAAGCCTCATGTACCACGCCGGACATCTTCAGGACCTCATCAAGGTCACCAAAGATGAAGAGCAGCTTGAAAAATACAAGGACCGTGTTGACCTCCTCACCCCCGTCTGCAAGGCCTACGGCTCTGAGATCGGGTTTGAGTTGACCTCCATCGGTGTCCAGGTGTTGGGCGGATACGGCTACACTCGAGACTACCCACAAGAGCAGTACATGCGAGATTCCAGAATCTCCATGATCTACGAGGGAGCCAACGGGATCCAGGCCATGGACCTCTTCGCCCGAAAGTTGAGCATGAAGAAGGGACAGCTCTTCGCCAACTTCGTACAGGAAATCAACGGCTTCGTGATGAAGCATAAGGCAGAGGAAGGGGACGTCGGAAAGGTCATCGCCTCGTTGACCGGCGCCATTCGCCTTCTGGGCAAGACCACCATGCAGGTGGGTGCTTTGGCCAAGAAGGACCTGGCCCTGGGAATCATGCAGGCCAGCCCCTACCTTCGCATGTTCGGTCACGTGGCCTGCGGTTACGAAATGGCCAAACAGGCCATCGTGGCTCAGGAGAAACTGACAGCGCTGTACGAAGAGTTGGGTGCCTCCGATGAGGAAACTCGCACGAAGCTCTACGACACCAACGCCGACGTCTTCTTCCTTCGAAACAAGATGCACACGGCACGCTTCTTTGCCGAGTCCATCCTTCCCGAAGTGGACTACCTGGCCCGAGTCGTAACCAGCGGTGACTCCTCCCCGTTGGACCTCCGCTTCACTCTCGAAGCCGAATACGAATAGCCCCTCCACGGGCAAACCCTCCCTCCAGCCCTTGACCTTCCCTAAGCTTCCACTGCCCCTCGTTTTGTGCGAGAATCCCCATTGACCCGGGACGGCCAACCGGTTTGAAGAGTCCTCTCCCGGGGGCAACATTGGGGGGAAGTCGATGACGCACAAGATGGGTTTTGCACGCAAGCTGGTGTTCTTTCTGGCCGCCTCTTTCTGGCTTTTCGCCAACAACGCGCTGGCCTATGAATACCGAGTACCCATCCTCGTAGAAGACGAGACAGACCTTGAAGAGCTCTACTACAGCCAGGACATCACCCTGGACGAACGAGACCGCCTCCTGGAGATGCTCGAAAGTCCCCTGGACATCAACACCGCCACTCGAGACGAGCTGTACAACCTCCCCGGCCTTAGCTACTCCGACGTAGACCACATCATCGACTACCGAAAAAACACACCCTTCAAAACCAAGACAGACATCAAGAAGGTCCGTGGAATTGCCGGTGAAACCTACGCCCAACTGCGCCCCTTCATCCAGGTGGTTCGAACCGACGTCCCAAAGAAGGAAGTCCCCTGGTCTGGACAGTTGAGAATCCAGGCGGCGGACCAGGCCAACGACGATGATGGCGACTACCCGGAAGGGTATACACGATTGAAAATCAAGCGGGGGAGAACCCTGGAATTCGGGGCCATGCTCCTCACCGAAAACACCGTCCAAACTCCAAGGTTCGTAAACATCCCGGACACCCTCCCGGAGACCCTGGAGTGGAAATTCGATCAGTACGGAGACCCAAAGGTCAACCCCGACGGCATCTCTCCCGCCGAAGAAGAGAGCCACCGCCGCTACCTTCGCACCGACGGAGAAACCTACCTCCCCGCCCTTCCGAAAATCTACGCCATGTACCAGATGGACAACATCGGCTGGGGGGCCGCCCGGGTCAAGATGCTCGCGGGTAGCTACCGAATTGGGTTTGGCCAGCGAATCGTCTTCGACAACAGCGGAAGAAGAAACCCCTACAGCTTCCATCCCGACCTCGTAGTCTACCAGGGAGAGGACAGTATCACTCCGTTCAGGGGCCTTTTTGGGGCCGCGGCCACCATCTCAAACATCTCCCTGTCACGCAACGCCTCCATGGATGGAACCGCCTTCTTCTCGTGGTGGCAATACGACATCTATCAGCCCGATCTTCGCCACGGCAACAGCGACGAACTGGTTCAGGTGGGAGAGGACGAGAGCGAGGGATATACCCTTCTGACGCCGTACAAAGAGTACCCCCCCGGAAGTGGCCAGACCTACTACAAACGCATCTCCTACCAGACCCTCCCCCGGGCCTACAACGAGCTTCTGGGCGGCGGGAACCTCACCTTCCGATTCGGCCCTCGAATCCAGTGGGGACTCACCGCCTACGCCTCCAACATCACCTTCAACCTGGATGACGACGGCACACAGTTCAGCCGAGCCTCAAAGTTCCCCAACCGAGATACCTTCTGGGCCGTCGGAACCGACGCTGCCTGGCAGATCGATTGGTTCAATCTCTTTGCCGAAGTCGGAATGATGGACAACATGGCACCAGCAGGGGTCATCCACGCCGTAGCGGACATTGACGACCTGCGCCTGGAAGCCTCCTACCGCTACTTCTCAGACGACTTCGACAACCCCCACTCCCGAGCCTATGCCATGGGGGATGAATTCGATGGAGACCGAGATCGAGGCGAGCAAGGGGTCATGCTCACCGCCCGATACCGCCCCATTCGCATGCTCACCTTCCGAGTGGACCAGGATCTGTGGCGGCAGACAATGTGGACCGATACCGACACCCTGGAAGACAAGGAGCACGCCTGGCGCTCGGAGACTTACTTTCGCGTGGACGTCATCCCTCTCAACTGGTTTCGAGTCGGCGCCTTCGTGCAATACAACGACAAGGATCTCTCTAGCAGCGGCCGGGACCTCGCCTACGCCGAAGACGGTGAGAAAGTGCAATTCGGCCTCCAGGCAGCCTTCCTCCTCCCGAAAAACAGCCGCATCTGGGCCTACTACAAGATGCCCATGTACGATGCGGCTCTGGGAGATTCCTTCCAGAGAGACCACTACGGAACCATCAAGTTCACCACCCGACCCGTCCGCTTCCTGCGACTGTCGGGGAGGGCGAAATACTTCAAAGGGGAACTGGAACAGTTGCAAGGTTCCACTCGGGAACATTACTATG
>CALFHQ010000183.1 GCA_937876385.1 uncultured Pseudomonadota bacterium | reverse complement strand
GTCTCCGGTCGGGTGGTGGCAATGACCAGTTTGCGTGCCTCGTCTCCAACCACCGGATAGGCGATGTGCCAGAAGTGGCCCTTGACCTCTTTGTGCTCCACTTCGAGATCCGAGAGCACCGTGCGGATAGCGGGGCTCCAGTTCACCATGCGGCGGGCTCGGTACAGCAGTCCCTCTTCGTACAGCGTCACAAAAGCCTCTCTCACGGCTTTGGATACCCCCTCATCCAGGGTAAAACGCTCTCGGGACCAGTCCACGCTGATTCCCAGGCGCCTGGACTGGCGGGTGATTCGCTCGTGGTAGAGGTCTTTCCACTCCCACACCTTCTCCAAAAACTTCTCCCTCCCCAACTCGAAACGGTCCTTCCCTTCGGCCTTGAGCTTTCGCTCCACGAGCATCTGGGTGGCGATGCCTGCGTGGTCGCTTCCCGGAAGCCACAACGTGTTGTACCCTTCCATTCGCTTCCAGCGAATCAGCGAGTCCTGAATGGCATAGGTGAGGGCGTGGCCCATGTGCAGTGCGCCGGTAACATTGGGGGGAGGAATGACCAGGCAAAACGGGGGCTTGTCGCTGACGTCTTGCGCCTTGAAGCACTCGTTTTCTTCCCAGTAGGGATACCACTTTGGCTCGACTTTATTGTGCTCGTAGCTCTTATCCAATTCCTTCGCCACGATTTCCTCCCCTTTGATGCCTTCCGATTTGTTGCAGCAGGCGATGAGTTCACGATGATACAGGGCCTCAATCGCATAGCACAAATGGGTCCGCAGGTCAACGTCGTCGAAGGCTTTGAGCAGTCTCCAAACAGGATGACAGGCTGGGTTCGGTGCTTTGACAAGATGCCTTGTTCAGGCCTTCTTCCAGCGATTCTGCTGCTTCCGAAAGCGCTTGGTGAGGTTCCCGGAGTCGGGCTCCGGCTCGGGTTCGGGTTCGAAGTACTCCTCTCCGTGGAGAACTTTGACCAAGGCCGCACAGAAAAGAAAGATGGAGATGCTGTAGAAGACCCAGAAGATGAGGGCCATGACAGCACCGAGGGAGCCGTAGGTGACTGAGAATTGGGAGATGGTTCCGAGATACAAGGCGAAAGCGAACCGAGCCAATCGCCAGGTGAGGAAGAAAACCGTGCCTCCAACGAGGAGGTAGCGATTCTTGAACTTCGCGGTAGAGAAGACCCGAACGAGAACAATGAACACTGCCACCGTACCCAGGAAGGACAGGGGAATCTCAATCCAGGGCGAAGAATACGCCAGGTCGTACAGGGATTGCCCGCCGCCGGCCACGATGAATCCGCTGACAAAAGAGATCAGGTAGTGGATGGTCACGATGAACAACCCCAACCCACCAACGAAGCCCAGATAGAGCAGCTTCGACAGAAACATCGGTCTCGGTTTGGCTTGATGGTAGAGACGCCTCAACGCATGTTCGAGGGAGCCAAAAAACATACTTGAAGCAAAAATCAAAGCCACACCACCAACCAGCCCGGTGGTCTGCCGCGTAACCATGATCAAGCGCAACTGCTCTTTGAGGTTCTCCTTCATGAAAGGAAGGATCCGCTCGGCGGTGACCATGATGGCGTCTAAGAACTCTGTTTGGGATTGATACTTCGATCCCGCCGCTGCCAGGACAAACCCCAAGACAGAGAGGGTCACAATCAAGAAAGGGACAAAGGACAGCAAGGCAAAGTACGAGGTAGCAGCGGAATATCTAAATCCGTCGCTCTCCTGGAACAACTTGATGGAATCAACAACGGCGTTCCGGGTTCGGCTCCAGCCCCGCAAGAAAACTCCCCAAAAGGATTTGTTCTCGTGTTCCATTGCAACCCTTGGTGACAGAAGTGCAATGGTAGGATAAATAACTACGAGGCGCAAACAAGATGCGCAGGGTGGACAAGTGTGTCCGAGGCGGAGATAATTCGGCCACTGGAGGTGGTGCCATGACTCAGACCATTGACGTTCGAGGGAAACCTTGCCCGGAGCCCGTAATTCGGACTCGGGCAGCGCTTGCGGGGGCTCCTGGGGCGGGGGTAGAGGTGTTGGTGGACAGCAAGGAGAGTCGGGAGAACGTCCGGCGATTGGCGGAAGGGTTGGGATACAAGGTGGAGTGGACGGAAGAGGGCGGAGCATTCCGAATCGTTGTCTCTCCTGGAGAGGCTCAAGAAGCGACGGACACACCACCGGCAACATCGGAACAGGCGCCTGGAGCAGCCACGGTGTTCATCCCCGGGGCGACCTTTGGAACGGGCCCTGAGAAGCTGGGAGACGTTCTTATGCGTGCGGCCCTCAAGACCCTGAGAGAGCTGTCTCCGAGGCCCCAGAAGATCATCTTCATGAACGACGGAGTGAAGTGGTGTTGCGAGGGGTCGCTGGTGTTGGAGAACCTTCGTGAGTTGGAGGAATTCGGAGCGGAAATTCTCGCTTGTGGTACTTGCCTGGACTTTCTTTCCTTAAAGGAAAAGCTCCAGGTGGGAAGGGTTTCCAACATGTTCGAAATACTCTCCAGCCTTCAGGAAGCCAATCCGCTGATTCGCTTGTAGTCTCGTAGGGTATGCGTTGAAAGAGGAGTTTGCTTTGACCGCCGAGCCCACAGAAACCAGGACGATATATCTTGACCACGCGGCCACGTCCTTTCCAAAGCCCGATGGAGTGGCCGAGGCCATGGCTCGTGCCATTGGTCAAGCATCCAACGCAGGGCGCAGCGGGCATCAACTGGCCCTCGAAGGAGCCCGGATCCTGTTTCGCGCTCGTCGAGCCTTGGGTTCTCTGCTGGGAGTCGCCGACCCTCGGCGGGTGATCTTGACTTCTGGATGTACCGAGGCGCTGAACACAGTAATTCATGGTCTGGACTACCCGGCTGGAGCATCCATTGTGACCACAGATATGGAACACAACGCCGTGGCGCGGCCGCTGCGTGCTCTGGAAACAAGATTGGGAGTGCGCATCGTCACAGTTTCCACGGACGCTGACGGGCGCCTTCCCCCGGGGGCTCTGGCAGCGGCCGTGGACGAGACGACCCGGTTGGTGGTGGTGCAGCAGGCATCCAACCTCACAGGTGTGTTGCAGGACTTGGCGCAGGTACGACGGGAATGTGCCGGGGTACCGCTGCTCGTGGATGCGGCTCAGTCGGCAGGTCGTGTTCCCATCGACGTGGACGGGCTGGGGTTGGATTTCGTGGCAGTTCCGGGGCACAAAGGGCTCATGGGGCCAGGGGGAATCGGCGCCCTTTGCCTGGGAGTCAACGCCCCCCTACCCGACCCTCTCATGCAAGGGGGAACCGGGTCTAATTCCGAAGAAGATAGGCAACCCGAACTCCTCCCCGACCGGTTTGAGGCCGGAACCCCCAACGTCCCTGGTGCGGCGGGACTCACCGAAGGGATCGCCTGGGTTCTGGCAAGGGGAGTCGAGGCCATCGCCGACCATGAGCAGAGCTTGATGGCGCAATTCCTGGAAGGACTCGATGCATTGAGTGGGGTGAGAGAAACCGGGGCCGCCGACACAACCCGGAGAGTCGCCGTAGCGAGTCTGGTTTTTGAGGGACTGGATCCAGGTGAAGTGGCGCACCACTTGGAGCGCTACCACCAAATCCTGGTGCGTTCCGGCTTGCATTGCGCTCCCTGGGCTCACCGAAAGTTGGGTACCTTTCCACGAGGGAGCGTGCGGTTGAGTTTTGGGCCAACCCACAGTTCCCAAGACGTGCAAACTGTCCTCAAGGCGCTGGCGACACTGGTGAAACATGGAGTTGCCTGATGCGCATGCTGCTGGTGCTACCAACCATCCAGGACG
>CALFHQ010000182.1 GCA_937876385.1 uncultured Pseudomonadota bacterium | reverse complement strand
GTCCACGGCAGTGTTGAGTTCGGCCTGCGTCTTTTCCAAGGCAGCGATGGTGTCGTTGAGAGCGTTCATGGTGCTGCGATTGGCAAGACCGAGGGTGAGGACGTGGCTCACGGACAAGGCCAGGTTCAGGTAGTCCTCGAGGTGCTCTGGGAACTGGACCTTTTCCACCACGAGGAGGCCGCGAAGCAAGCCCTCCTCCCGAAGTGCCAGTGCGAATCCATCATCATTGATTAGCAGGTATTCCATGTCGGGCTGGATGCCCTGGAGGATCTCGTGGACATCCAGAGGAGTGCCCAGCATCTGATGGAGCTTCCACTTCCCGGAGCCATCGAAGAGTACATAGGAAATCTCTTGAGGAGCGGCCACCGCGGAGAAGAACTCGAAGACCTTCTCAGATTGGCCCCCCCTCGAACTGACACTGGCGACTTCTCCCATTACATCCACGGCGAGGACGAACTGCGAGTTTCGTCTTTCGTTTTCCCGAATACGCTCCTCTTGTGAGAGGGCGGCAAAGCGCCAGGCGCATTCACTGAGGGTTTGAGAGAATGTCTGGAGACCCACTTCGAGGGTTGACGAGGGGAGGTCCAGAAAGTCGGCGAATTTTGCCAGTTGCTGCCTTGACTGCCTCTGGATACCCGTATCAAGAAGGAGGAGACTGCTTGAGGACTCCTGGAAGAATGCGCGTGCGGAGGCCTTGTCAAATCCCCATCTGTCGACGTGCGTTCTCCATTGAGCGAGCCACCCGGGGGTAAGGAGGTAGCTTCCCTTCGAGATGAGGTTGTCCACCAGGGTTTGGGGAGCCACGAGGTAGAAACATTGGGGGAGGAGATTGACAGACAACCAGTCGGGCGGCTTCCCTTGCATGGCCTTCGTGAGGCAACAGGAAGAGCAGAACAGGACAACATGGTCCGCCTCAGTCGAGGCATCCAGGAGGGCGTGCTCGATTTGTTGAAAGGAACCGAAGGGGCGTTCACAGGTTGCCTCGAAGGGAGCAATGGATATGTTGACGCCGGGGACTTCCGGGCAAACGCTCTCTGCCTCAGGCGCGAAGTGCGAGCATACGGCGAAGCACAACCTACTGCGAGTCTTCATCAAGCCACTCCAGCGGATAGTTGCCCCATTGCTCTACAGCGTCCCGAATTGCCACCAGAACTTCGTCAGGAACCTGCCATGGGATTTCACCGTGGTTGTCCGTGAGCACGAAACCACCCCCGGGCGCTGCATCCCGGAGGGCCTGCTTGACCTTCTGCTGAGCGATTTCGGGGGTCCAGTTCACCATCTCGATGCCGTTCAGGTTTCCCATGACGGTGAGCTTGTTTGCGCACTGAGCCTTCACGAGAGACAGATCCTCCAGTATGCTGGCGGAAACCCCGACAAATCCTAAGGGAATGATGTCCTTGAGAATGGGTAAGCCACGCCCGGAAGCCAGAGACAAGGCCATGGGTCCGTTTATCTGCGGAAGTGTTCGTTGGGCCACAACCCAACCGGTTTGAAGGAAAAGGGGAGGGGGGATGACCGTCGCCGAGGACATGGGGTCGGCGTAGCTGATGGCGGTAGCCCCGGCCTCCAGTTGTGCGTTGGCCCACCGGACCACAAACCGGATGTTGGTCTCCATGAGCCGCCAGAAGCGAGGTTGGTCGTCGTATATGAGCTCGATGTAGGGACCAAAACCCATCTGCATGATGGGAAGGGAGAAGGGGGAAACCACCGCTGCCATGACGGGAAATTCGCCGTTGGATTCACGGGCCAGGGTCTTGATGACTTCCAGGGTCTTGAGGAGCCCCGGGTGGTCGTCAATCTCCGGAACTGGAAGAAGATCAATGTCTCTGGGGTCCTTAATGGATGGGGCGCCGGCGTTGGGTGGGCCGTTCTCGCTGTAGTGGATGTCTGCTCCGAAGGCTGCGGCCTCGGTCGCGGCGGAGAGGAAGCCCATCACTGCATCGTGACGGAGGTGTTCTCTCAGTCGAAGCTGCCCTTCGGCAACGGCTTGGGGGGAGTCCAGGTACTGCTCTATGCTGAGTCCCAACAGCTTGGCACCTTGCATGATGGTTGGGAGCAGAAAGGGGACTCGATCGGCTTCTTTGTGGCTCATCGCCGTTTGGAGGCGAAGGGCGGAGGACATGACAGGAGGGTTCATGCTGCCTCCTGCAAGAAGCGGCGAACAATGGAGACAGCATCTGCTCCGCTGCGGCCCATTGCATCTGCCCCGACCCTTCGCCAGAGGGAATCGTCAAAGAGGAATGGCGCTCCTCCTACGATGACTCGTGTGTGTGAGCCTGCGGCTTTGAGTTGAGTGGTTACCTTGGCAATTTCCAACGCCGAGGGGAGCATCAGCGCAGAAAGAAGGAGAAGCTCAATGTTGTCTGCCAGGGTTCGCTCCACGATCTCGCTGGGGGCCAAGCCGGCGCCGTAGTCGATGACACGATACCCGGCCGACCGGAGCATGGAATAGACGATTCGCTTTCCCAGGACGTGCCTGTCTTGAACCACGGCGAGTGCAATTGGGGGGTGGTGCCACGTTCTCTCGGGGCCATCAGGCAAAATACGCTCCACCAGCTTCTCGCAAATCCGACCGGCCATATAGACTTGAGCCAGGGCGACTTCTCCCCGGGCCCAGTTCTCTCCGATGGTTTCGAGGGCTGGGACGACAATGTTCTGGATGACCGGTTCGGGGCCCGAATCGCTCAACGAGTCCATGAGAATTCTACGGGCGGCGACCTGGTCCACATCCAGGAGAGCTGACATGAAGATTTGGATCTGTTCGTCACAGGGGTGCATGCGCGCCTCCCGAGGCTAGAAAGCTCCATTAAGTATTCGATCATTACCCAACCAGTATGAAGTCTTGTGGGACTTGTTGCAAACGGAAATGCGGATTCCGAAAGAGGAGTGCAAGGGGGGGGCTTTCCGGGGGTGAACTGGAAAGGTGACTGGCCAGATGGGGGTGGATTGGGAGGAGGTGTGAATATGAGAGGGGGCTTAAAGAGAAGAAGCGGGCAATCGGTTGATTGCCCGCTTCCAAGTCGGGGCGACTGGATTTGAACCAGCGACTCCTTGACCCCCAGTCAAGTGCGCTACCAGGCTGCGCTACGCCCCGTCAGCCGAAGAGGGACACTAGGAAATTTGTGGCCGGATGTCAAGGGACTTTTTGATCCGCTGGAGAGTTTTCACAGGTGTAGAATCCGATTTCCATGTTCCGGGTGGAGAGGGCGTGACCGGTGCGTTGGTCCCCCACTCTAATTGGGGTGTAGACGATGGTCTTGGTTTCAACCGGCTCCAGTTCACCGCCCTCGCATATTTCCAGGCATTCGTCCCGCAAGATTTCAAGGCCCGGTGTTGTCCAATCCTGGGCGACCTCTTTGTAACAAGACGTTCCCAAGTAGACGATGACGTCGTCTGAATCGGGGGACACAGACTGTGTTGAAGCGCAATCCTGGGGGCCGAGGTAGTCGGGGAAGCTTGAAAGAAGACGCTTGTCTGGGCAGTCCAAATCTGGAACGACAATGGTCGCGTCGGCCGGTAGTTCGGGTAGGGTATTTCGAATGAATCGATATTCCCGGTCCAGGATGGTCCCCTGGTAGATCACGGGTGCAGCCCAAAGAACGTGGATGGTCACGAAGGAGACCGTCGCGGTGTAGATGCCCAGTCGTAGCAGGTTGTCACTCTTCAGTGACTTGGTCAGGAAGCCCAGGCCGTCGGCCGCCAGTAGAAACATTGGCCAGT
>CALFHQ010000181.1 GCA_937876385.1 uncultured Pseudomonadota bacterium | reverse complement strand
GACCAGACGGGCATTTGAGGGAGACTGCTGACGCTGAAGCCGACGTTGGACCAGATGAAATTCGAGGGAGAGGTGTGTGAACTTGCTGATGCTGACGCTGAAGCCGAAGTTGGACCAGACGACATTCGAGGGAGACTGCTGATGCTGAAGCCGACGTTGGTGGCTGGCACGAAGTTGGACCAGATGAAATTCGAGGGAGACGTGGGTGAACTTGCTGATGCTGATGCTGGCGCCGACGGTGGTGGGCGACGTTGGTGGAGTCGTGGCCAGACCAGCCTCAGGGTGCGTCAGGCTCTCAAAGCGCTCATTGTCGTCAATTGACCCAAAACAACCGCTGGATCTGTTGGACTGAGCGCGCTACTATCGAACCTCGTTGGAACGACTGGATTAGGGAGAACCCCATGAAGATCATTCGCCTCATGACCATCCTCAGCTTGGCCCTCGTGAGCTTGGCTTGCAACACGACCTTTCGGCAGGTGGAGAAGTCCTACCTTCCCCACGACCAAAACCGAGCCATGCAGGTGTATCCTCGATTAACGGGGGAAGCGTGCGAGCAACGAATCTTGTTCTTCATTCCCATCGGCGACAGCAGCGTCAACAAGGCCTTGGGACAGTTGACGAAGTACAGCACCCAGGTGGACAATATCCTGGGCGTTCAGGTGGAAGACAAGTGGAGCTTCTGGCTTCTGGGAAGCACCCACTGCACGGTGGTTTCAGGTTACCCCGTTCTCTACAAGGACAACGGCGCCCATTGGCAACCCTTTGAAAAGAATATGATGATGGGAAAACTGCTCAGGGCCCCCGTGGTATCGGGACAGGGACAGACTCCCGCCCGAAGCAATGCGACCACTTCGTCCCCCATCCCTTCCCGGACAGAGCCTGTGGAGATGGCAGCACCCGTCAGGACGGAACCGGTGGCGCCCGCTGCGGTGCGCAATGAGACGCCGACTCAGCCGATGTGTGAAGAGAAGTGTGGGCGCATCGGCAACCTGTGGAACGGCTCCGACGCCGTTCGATCGGCCATTCGCAAGCAGTGCATGGGCAAGTGCCTCAAACCCGAAAAGAAAGACTACCGAGATTGCATCGACAGTGCCAAGTCGTGGGACGACTTGCGCCAATGCAACAAGCTGTAGGCTGTGCCAAACCACAACGCAATTCACGAACCAACATTTCTGCACCTGACGGTATCCCCCGACGAGATGCTCGACGTTGAAGAGTTGTTGAATCGTTTAGCAAGGACCCCCGAGAAACCCTACTGCCGCATTCTGCGACGTTCCATCGACGCTCGCAAAGGGGTGCGCTTTCAGTTGCGGGTTGAGTGCAGCGCCACCCCCTTCCAACCGCGAAGTTTGGAACCTCAAGTGGAACCGGTGGACCCATCTGCCCCTCGAGTGCTCATCGTTGGGACGGGTCCAGCGGGGCTGTTTGCGGCCTTGTCGGTGCTCGAAGGAGGCGCAATTCCGGTGCTCTTGGACCGTGGAGAAGGCTTTCCTGAACGCCATGAGCGCTCCAAGGAACTTCGAATCTGGGGCCGAGAATCCGGCTACGGAGCCATGATTCACGGGCTGGGTGGAGCCGGAGCCTACTCCGATGGCAAGCTCATGACTCGCTCCAAAGGGAGAACCGTTCGCAAGGTGCTCAACACCTTCTCCTGGTTTGCCGATGACCCGTCTCTGCTCCTGGACAATCACCCACACGTGGGCTCCGATCGACTTCCCATCGCTTCTGATCGCTTCCGAGCGTTTCTGGTTGAGCGAGGGGCCGAGTTCCATTTCAACACCGAGGTCACAGGACTGGTGATTCGACGCGGACGAATCGCCGGCGTTGAGGTCAAAGGAAAGGAGCCCGTCTTTGGCGATGCCGTCATCGGCGCCATGGGAAATTCCGCTCGCGATCTGTTTGCGAGGCTCCACGAGCAAGAGATTCAGATGGAGCCCAAGGGTTTTGCCGTGGGTGTTCGAGTGGAGCACCCCCGAGCTCTCATCGACAAGATTCAACTTGGAAGCTTCGCGGGGCACCCCGCCTTGGGAGCGGCAAGATATGCCTTCGCCATGCAGGCCAATGGGCGAGGCGTTTACAGCTTCTGCATGTGTCCTGGAGGGTACGTCATCCCCACACCTCCCGAACCACACCTTCTATCCGTCAACGGCATGAGCTTCTCTTCTCGAAACTCGGCGTTCAGCAATGCTGCGGTGGTGGCGACAGTGAATCCCGAAGATTGGGGAGGAACGGTGTTGGGGGGAATCGACTTCCAGCGGCAAATCGAAAAGGGCGCCATGGAAGCAGGCGGCGGGGACTATGTGGCACCAGCCCAACCTTTGGCTGACTTTGTCGAGGGGCTTCCCGGGGCTTGCAGACGGGTTGACAACAGCTCGTACCAACGGGGGCTGATGGCCCACCCTCTGGCATCCCTCTTTCCAGAAGCGGTGGCGCTGAGTCTGCGGCAGGCGTTGGGCCAGGTGGATGACACCATGCGAGGCTACTACACCAATGAAGCGACGGTCATTGCCCCGGAAACCATGACCTCTTCTCCAGTGCGTTTCCCTCGAAATTCAGAGACCATGTCTTCCCCTTCCTGCGCCGGATTCTTCCCCGCAGGAGAGGGTGCCGGATGGGCAGGAGGGATCACCTCAAGCTCGGTGGACGGATATCGCGTGGGTGAGCAGGCAGCCGCCTTTGCGTTCAAAGCCGCATCAGCGAAATGAAGCCGGATTGTGAATGCGGCGTGCAGCCAGGAACGCCTTCTACAAGTGTCAAATGTCCGGGGCAGACCCCGCGTTTCAAGACCCGATGCCACTATCGTCTGTTCAGGACGACACCATCAAGAAATCCGGCTACGTGTGTGGTTGATGAGTCCGCCAGCCAATAGGATCTCCACTTGGCGTGTCGACAAGTCATGGTGTACCGGGATGGGCCTGTCGCTTGCCGTTGTGATGAGCTCAAGCCGAGATCGGCCACGCAGCGCGTTGTACAGATTCTTCAACTCGATGCGAACCCCCCGGACCAGAGGCGCCCGATCTGTAGGATCGTCGAACACCAGCGGCAGGATGCCGAAGCTCACCAGGTTCTGCCAGTGGATGCGCGCAAAACTGACTGCAATGATCGCACGCAGGCCCAGATACCGCGGCGCCAGGGCCGCATGCTCTCGACTGGAACCCTGACCGTAGTTCGCTCCGGCCACCAGCGCATGGCCGCTTCGCTCCCGCACCTCGGTAGCACGCTTCGGGTAGCTTTCGTCCACCATGCCGAACACGAAATTGCTGATACGGGGGATGTTGCTGCGAAAAGGCAGCACTCGGGCACCCGCTGGCATGATCTCGTCGGTGGAGACGTCGTCCCCCACGGCCAACAATACTGGCAGCTCCAACGATTCGGGCAGAGCGTCGAATTCAGGGATGCTGGCAATATTCGGGCCCTTCACCAACTCCACCTTCGCACCATCGTCAGGGGACGGTGGCGGCTGCAACAGCCAATCGTGGCGGTCAAACCGGGTAGGCTCCACGATGCGCGGGTAGTCCATGTTCAGAGTGCGGGGGTCGGTGATCCGGCCCGTCAGTGCCGAAGCCGCGGCCGTCTCGGGGCTCACCAGACAGACCTTGTCCTCCCGGGTCCCTGAACGGCCCGGGAAGTTGCGCGGAACGGTGCGCAGGCTGATGGCATTGGTGGCGGGGGCCTGTCCCATGCCAATGCAGCCGTTGCAGCCCGCTTGGTGAAGCCGGGCCCCAGCAGCCAGCAGTGGGTCCAGATAACCGTCCCGCATGAGGTTGCGCAGCAACTCACGGGACGTGGGATTGACGTCGAACGAGACCGATGGCTCGGGGGTGCGGCTTTTTACCATCTCCGCCACCACTGCAAAGTCCCGATAACCCGGATTCGCCGACGAGCCGACGTACACCTGGTAGATGGGCTCGCCGGCCACCTCTGCCACCCGCTTCACGTTGCCCGGGCTGGAAGGCATGGCGATGAGCGGCTCCAGAGTCGACAAGTCCAACTCCTCCTCTTCGTCGTAGCTCGCCCCGTCGTCCGCCAGTAACTCCAGGTAGTCCTCCTCTCGACCGTGTGCGGCCAGGTAACGCCGTACTTCGTCGTCTGCTGGGAAAACCGTAGACGTCGCACCAAGCTCGGTTCCCATGTTGGCGATGACGTGGCGATCCATGGCGGACAGTCCGGCAAGGCCGGGCCCATGGTACTCGATCACCTGCCCCACCGCACCCGAAACTCCGTGGCGACGCAGCATCTCCAGGATGACGTCCTTGGCGCTCACCCAGTCGGGCAGCGCACCCGTAATCCGCACGCCCCGCACCAGCGGCATCGGCAGGTGGTAGGGCTTGCCGGCCATGGCCATCGCCACTTCAATGCCCCCCGCACCCATGGCCAGCATACCAAGCGCTCCGGCCGCCGGCGTGTGGCTGTCAGAACCCAGCAATGTCTTGCCGGGCTTGCCGAACCGAGCCTGGTGCAGCGGATGGCTGACGCCGTTGCCCGGTGGGCTGAACCAAACCCCGAAGCGCTGACAGGCGCTGTGCAGAAATCGATGATCGTCTGGATTCTTGTTGTCCTGCTGCAGCAGGTTGTGGTCCACATACTGGGCCGAGAGCTCCGTCCGCACCCGGTCCAGGCCCATGGCTTCCAGTTCCAGCATGACCATGGTGCCTGTGGCATCCTGGGTCAGGGTCTGGTCGATGCGCAACCCGATCTCAGCGCCGGGTGTCATGCGCCCTTCCACCAGGTGCGCAGCTATCAATTTCTCTGTCACGTTTCTAGGCATGTTCTTCCCTCGATGCAGCGTCGATCAGTCTCACCTGTCAATCTCGACACTGAAGACGAACTCTTCAACCGGGGACGAAAATCGAACTGTGCCCCAGGAAGCCCAGAGACTTCGCTTACTGAATCGCTGTGAAATCGGGGGAGGCGTCTGCAAATCACTGAGAAATGGGTCGCTTGTTGAGCATGTCTTTCAAGATGGTACCCATGAGCGCGCTGTCCAAACCCATGACTTCTGAAACGATCTCCTACGCACGTGCCTTTGCTGTGTTGCTTCGGATGGTTACAGTTGGCATGTTTGCTTTGCGTTGGCTCGTCCATTTCCTGGCGAGTACCAGGTCAGATGGAGGAACAGGATGATGAGAACACTGAAGAAACTTGCGCTGGTTGCGGTGATGCTGGTCGGATCTTCGGCCTGTGGTGGTGATTCGGGAGAGGCGATGTCGAAGGATGCTCTTGCAGACCTCGCTGCCGATATTGAAGCCGAGATAGAGGACGATATAGCGGTGGAAGACCTCGTCGTGGATGCCCAATGGGATGCGGCTATAGACGTTGCCCTTGACTCAGGAGAGGAGGTTGCAGCGGACGCCTTCGAGGATGCAATTGCGGATGCGACGGCCGATTCAGACTTGCAGCTTCCAAAGACCTGCGTCCCTACGACGGGCGATGCGCAGGGGCCATACTATCTTGAGGGAGCACCATTTGTTGACTCGATCGCCGGACCTGATGAGCCTGGCGAGCGGCTCCTGCTCCATGGCCGCGTGGTGGACGAAGCCTGCGACGGAGTCTCTGGAGCGGTCCTGGATTTCTGGCAGACTGACGCCGACGGTAACTACCCCGGCGGGGAGGAAGGTTGGCGGCTGCGGGGCAGGATCCAGGCAGACGCGGACGGTTCCTATGCAGTCATCACGGTGCTTCCCGGGTTCTACGAGGGGCGTCCCCGTCATGTCCACGTCAAGGTCTCCGGCCCCGGATTTGAGCTCGTGACGACCCAGCTCTACTTCGAGGGTGATCCCTTCTTGTGGCCCGAAGACTCCTGCGGACCACCAACGTGTCATTCCGACGATCCCGCCAGAATCCTCAGCCTCACCGACGCTGCCCCAGCCACCGGTGCCGACTTGGCTGCAGAAATGCAGTTCGTACTCAGCGCGTCACAATGAAACGGAAAGGGGGCAGGCCCCCAATGGCTTCTCTGGGCGTCGTGTCCATCTGCGACTCTTCCCAACCCCGGGTTCCAGCCACTAGATGCGGATCCGTTCTTACTGGGGTTCGGATCTCCCTGTTCGCTGCGCGTGTGGTCTGGAGAAGGGCGTGGTCCGCAACCCCGTTGTTGGCGGCCCGCCTTTTTTCCGGGGCCGCCGCACTGTAGGTGCTGGCGGTCCGCAGGCTGAAGGCCTGCTGGTGTTGTAGCCTGGGTGTGACGGGCGCCCCAGCGGACCCGGCGCCCCAGGACGGATGATCTCCAAAAATGATCTCGGCGGGCTGTAGGTCCGCCAGCTTGGGCGTTGAATCGACGCAATTCTACTCGCACACCTACAGCGTGCGGTCTCCATATCAATACCCTGGTCCTGGGGTAAGGGCACCTACAGCGCCCTCACCCCAGGCTACTCTACCAGCACACCTTTGGCGTGCCCCCCGAGGCGCCTTCAGCGCCACGAGGCAAGGTAGCCTGATTGGCTGGCAATACAGGAAATGATGGATGCGGATCCAGTGGGTTTCAGCCGGGGAGTATCCCGTTTGAGCGGGATCATGTCCTCGCATTTGATGCGAGGCTGGACTTGCGAAGCGGAGTTGACCGCTGGTCCACCGCATAAAATGCGGTGCCATGAGCGTCGGGGACACCTCCGCAACCCCCCGCATGGAATGCGGGGGGTTGAAACCTGCCCTGAGATTGGGGTCAGTGGCTAGATCTCTCCAGCACGATGCAACAGAATCGATACCCCGACGATTCCAGCGGTGACGGCTCGGTAGGCTGGGCCGTTGAGGCGAATGAAGTGTGCGTTCTGCTTGCCTAGCCACACGAGCTCTTCGTCTGCGAGCCCCCCTTCTGGACCCAGGACACAAAAGGCACCGGATTTGTCGGTGAGGGGGAGATCGGAGAGGCCCTGGTCGCCGTGTTCGTGGAACACCAACAACGGCTGGTCTTGGGGTGTGAGGGCCAGGGCTTCTGTCCACGAGGACGCAAGAAGGACCTGGGGGCTGTTGGGTTGTCCGACCTTGCGAGCCCCTTCATCGGCCACGGTTTGGAGGGCCTTGATTTTTGAGGAATCATATCGAGCCACGCTACGCGTCATGTTCAGGAATATGAGTCGAGCGACTCCCAGCTCTGCCAGTCTGGACACCAATTCACGGCTGGTTTTGCCCTTGAGGGGGCTGAGCACCAAGTTCAGTTCGAAGGACGACGGGGGAAGCTCTTTGACCGATTGCACTGTCACAGTGACCGCCTCGGCCTCTAGAGCATCCACAGCGGCCAGAGCGATGTAGTGCCCCTTTCGCATCAGCTCCACCGTGTCACCCACCTGAACTCGCAAGACTCTAGCCAGATAGTGTTGAATGGGGCCTGTGAGGGGAATCTTGTCACCCACCAAAGGGGTCGGAAGGTCTGTCCACACCGAAGGGGTGGTCATCGCCGGGCCTTCTTCTGGTACACCTCAGAAACCCAGCCGTTTTTGTAGTGGCGGTCCTTCCACTCAAATTCTCCTGCGTCGTCGAAGAAGGCCTTTGGGAAGGTTGCCATGTTCTCCTCGATGAGTCCGGCCAACACCAGATGGCCTCCGTCCTTGACGAGGCGCCTGAGCCCTTTGGAGATGGGCAAGAGTCGAAAGGCCAGCATGTTGGCAACGACGACGTCGAATTGGCCAACCATGGCGTCCACTGGAGCGTGAATGGCATGGATGGTGACCCCATTTCGCTGGGCGTTTTCGAGGCTCTCTTTGACGGCGTCGATGTCGATATCAAAGCCGATGCAAAGGTCGGCACCGAGCTTCTTTGCTGCGATGGCGAGGATTCCGGAGCCAGACCCGGCGTCCACGAGGGTGCTCCCCGGTTTCACGACGTTGTCCAATAACTCCAAAGCCAGTTGAGAAGACTCGTGGGTGCCTGTTCCAAAGCCCTGTCCAGGCTCAATGGCGACGGTCACTTCCACATCGAAGGGGCACGGTCGAAACACCGGACCTACTGCGATTCGAGGGGTGACCAGCGTCCACTGGTAGAACTCCTTCCATCGCTCCAGCCAGTTTGCTGCGCCGTCGGGGAGGGGTTGAGTTTCCACTCCGTGAACCTTGTGGCTCTCGAGGAGTTGAACCCACTCGTCAGCCTGCGAGGCATCTTCTGGATAGAGAATGTAGGAGCCCGGGATGCCGATAAACAGTTCATCCGTGGGTTCTGGGGGGAGAACTTCCTGGTAGGGGATGGAGTGGGCCTGCAGAAGATCCTTTACCTGCGAGGGGGTGTTCCCCTCGGGGTGGATGATGATTTGCAGGCCCTGAGGCTGGTCTACTGAGCGACGACCCAAACTTTCACCGAACTCTCGACGTTCTGGTTGAGCTTCACGGCGATGGTGAAGACGCCCATTTTCTTGATCGGCTCTTCGAGGATAAGCTGGCTGTGGTCGATTTCGAACCCTTCGCCGGCCAGTGCCGCGGCGATGTCGCGGGTGGTCACGGAGCCAAACAGCTTCTCTTCGTCGCCAACGAGTCGTTCGATGGTGCAAGACAGGGTCTGGAGCTTCTC
>CALFHQ010000180.1 GCA_937876385.1 uncultured Pseudomonadota bacterium | reverse complement strand
CCCAAGGCCCTCTGGTGGCTGCCATCAATCTGGGTGAAGAGGACCCCATGGCCAGCCTGGCCGGCCCCGTTCTCGACGACCTGGTGAAGGTGAATGGGCTCATCCCTTTGACTGACTCCCACGGCTCGCTGGGGGAAGATCGAATCAACATTTCCCCTTTCACCGGGCACTCGATGCACCTGTTCCAGCCCTCTGACGAGCCGATAGAAGGGCAATCCCAACAAGAACAATCCTCTGAGGAGGCGTGATGAAGGCAATCTGGTTCGAAAACGGCACTGCAGCGTGGAAAGAGCTGCCTCTTCCGGTTCGAAAGCCGGGGGAGTCGTTGCTGCAGTTGCGTGTTGCGGGGATTTGTAACACCGACCTGGAGCTACTTAAAGGATACATGGGATTTGCCGGGGTTCCGGGTCACGAGTTTGTGGCGAAGGTCATCGAGTCGGACACGCCCGAGTTGGTGGGGCAACGTGTGGTGGGTGAAATCAACATCCCCTGCGGCCAATGCCGGATGTGCCAGTCGGGTTTGAGCAACCACTGCCTCACTCGAGAGGTTCTGGGGATCTCCGGTCGTCCGGGTTGCTTCGCCGAGTTTTTCACCCTTCCAGACGCCAACTTGCACCCCCTGACAGGAAAGGTCAGGGACTACGATGCGGTACTTGTGGAGCCTCTGGCAGCGGCCCTTCGGGTTGTGCACCAGGGCAAACTGGAAGACCCCGTGCTCGTGGTGGGGGATGGAAGGCTCGGTTTGCTGGTTGCTTTTGCACTTCGTCATTCGGGGATTCGCACGTTCCTGCAGGGGCATCACGCCAAACACTTGGAGTTCGCAAAGAAAGCGGGGGTCCTTCGCGATCCCGGCGGTCGCTACCGAACCGTCATCGACTGCACCGGCTCCCCCGACGCCCTAGACGAGATCCTTCATCGAGTGGAACCCACGGGGACCATCGTCATCAAATCCACCTTCGCCGAGAATCCGACCCTCAATGTCTCGAAGATTGTGGTGGATGAGATCACTGTACGGGGTTCTCGTTGCGGCCCCTTCCCGGAAGCCATTGAGTGGTTGGAGCACAGGGAAACAAGGGACATGCTGGCCGCGATGCGCCACGAGGAGTTTCCCTTCGAGGAGACCTTGGAAGCCCTTGAACGGGCATCACAGCGTGGGGTTCGGAAGGTCCTCATCGACAATCTGGGGTAAGCGTCGTCGGCTAACGTTCGTCCTTCCGCTCTTCCTTCTTCATCTCTCTGAAAGCGTCATCGGATTTCTTCTTCACGGCTTCATAGTCGGGAGGGGTCTGCTCTATTGCCGGGGAGCAGGCTCCCAGAACGAAAATCAAGCCCATGGCTATCCAGAACATTCGTTTCATGGTCAATCCTTGTCGGTTGTCTTCTCCGGTTCCCCGAGGAACTCTCGGCGGATGTCACGGACGAAGGGGCGCACGGCTTTGTCTCTCATTTCGTAGAGTGATTTCTGCCTGGCGCTGTCTTTGTTGTAGTGTTGGAGGCGTTCGGCCAACCGGGTTTCAGCCACTTTTTTCCCGTGTCCGGTGCAAGCAAGCCGGAGGTCGTAGGAGAACTCCACCATTCGATTCACTCGTTTGAACTGGGTTGTCAGTTCCACATCCACAACGACTTGAGGATCCTCAGAGTCTTCTTCGAGGACGGTGAAGCCCTCGTCAGTGAGCGCCTTAACAAGGAATGTGGAGACCTCTTTGCTGGCGCTTCGAATGGTCACCGGGTAGGTTGTCGCCACCAGTTGTTTCAGTTCTGTGTAGACGGGCTCGTACTTGTTGGGGTCCAGGGTCGCTCGATAGCCCAGGATGTTGAGCCGCTTCGCCAGGACATCTCTCTGGGTCAAGAGATAGACGACTTTGTACAGTGCCTTGATTCGGGCTTCGGGTACTGCTTCCTCGGTGCGAAGGGCCTCTTCAATTTTCAGGTCGAGGAAGGTCAGGTCCTTTCGCAATCGAGAGAGGAGCTTCACCTTGTCCAGAACCCCCAGAGAGTAGTGCACCCCTTTGTCCATGGTGCGGCGAACAATCTCCACCCCCTCAAGGTTGGCCTCTCCCCGCACTCGAACAAAAGAGCGCGACTCGAAGGAGTGCTTGTTGTTCTCGTACTTTTCCTCCTCTCGGGTGACGGAGACCACTCGAGATTCGAAGAACTTCGATATCTCTCCTCGTGCCATGTCGTCGGCTGCGTCGGTGGTGTCGCCAAATCCAACCGCCACGATGTAGCGGTCGGTGGAGTAAGAAGGGTGTTCTCCGGTCTGGTACCAGTCCTCGGGCTCCTCCATGTAGGAGCTGCACGCGGCTCCGGTCCATCCCCAAGCGACGATGAAGACCGCTACCCCAAGAAGGGGAAAGAGGGACCGGATTCGTTTAGAAACACGCGCTATGTAAAAAGACCTTGTCTCCATTGTTCACCTGGATCTCGGGGTAGACGCCACCGGCGGGAGCCCATCCCTGGTTGCTCATCTGCTCCACCCGAACCGTGTAGTTCCCCGGCGGGCAGTGCAAACGGGTCATGTGAATCTGCGCCGGCAAGGTGTACCAGCTCCTGGTATCCGCCTGTTCCGTGGCCGACAGCGCTGCCTGGGTGAAGATCTTGGCCAACATCCCGACGGTGCTGTTGTTGGAGGCTCTCCCAGCGACCTCTCCTGCCAGACGGGCGGTGACGAACTTGGTGACGGCCCGGGCCACAATTTTCCCCACTCGTGCTTCATGCGATCTTCCAGAGCGATGCGAGCGATGGCGGACACGTTCTCCACGAGGGTGCTGGTTGCTTCTCCACACCCTTCCACCACCACTCTGGCCCCTGTGCAACGCATGGGAGGTTGCTCAAACACCGGATAAGCGACAGTAATCTGCGTCCCTGAGGCGAGCCCTTTGGCAGCAGACAGGGTTCGCTGAAAGTCCTTCTGCTCGTCACTTCGCACGTCCTGAGCCTGAAGAAACACGAACCCTTGCCCCATGCTCAGCTCGACCACACGCTCTATCTTCCTGGGTCCGGGTCCGAGGTGGTGAATGACGACAATCTCCCCCCCGGCCGCCAGGTCGTGGGTTTCCCCGGCGAGTTCCGCGGTTCCCGGCGGAGGTTCCACCCCCAGCACTCGGCTCCAACGGATCATGTCCCGTGCCAATGCTCTAGGGGGGGTCACTCCAAACAGTTCCTGCTGGGAGGCATAGAGCTCCATGGCGTTTCTACCGGCGATAAATGCATCGTCGAGTTCCCCGCTGAACCAGTAGATGAGGGCCGAGAGGTACAGTCCGAAGGCATCTCCCGCATACCGTCCCTCGTATTCCGCCTGGAACGCTCGAAACTTGGTATCGAGCCGACGAATCTCCACGAGGGCATCGTCGAGCTTCCCCATCATCACATAGTTGAGGGCGTTGATGATGTTCACCAGGGCCAGTTCATACCGCTCTCCTCGGTAGGGAATTCCCAGGTCGTTGGTAAACATCGATCCGGCTTCGGCGGAGAGACTCTGCGTGTACAAATCGGCGGCCAGCTTGTCTGCGGAGATGAGCTGCTGCGAGCTGGGTTCGTACAGACTGGCCAGGTGGAGGGTGTAGCCGAGATCCATGCGGTAGAGCAACTCGTTGAGGTCGCCGTAGACGTCACGGCCCGCCTCTTGAATCTCCACCGCTGCTTCCTCGGGCATTCCCTCTTCGAGGTGTTTGTCTATGCGCCGAAAGTGTGCTTGTTCAATACCAGATGAACAGGCGCTGAGGACCAGCACCGTCAATAGAGATGAGAGAGCCCACCGAGCCATCAGTTCCAGTCGTCCCGTTCGATTACCTTCTTGATCTTCTTCTGACTAATCCAGACCTTCTCGCCCGTTTCGATGTTGATGAGTTCCAATTCAATCTGGTAGTACTTCATGGTCAGACCACCGGCCTGGTCGATGATGGAGTTGATTTGCCCCACGAGGAGGAAGTCGGCTCCAAGCTCACGCCCCATGGCCTTCTGGGTCTCAAGGGAAGCGGCCTTGGCCTGGTACATCTTCTCCCCGGTCAACTGGGCACGCTGCCCATGGGAAGCCATAAAGCGCACTTCCCCGGAGTTGATGAGTTCCCGTTCGAGGTCCTTGATGAAGGTATCCACGGGGATGTGGTCGTGGCTCTTGTTGGCCACTCGACCGACCACCATCTTGGGCTTTTGTCCCTGGGCTTCTCGAAATTCGTCGAGCCACGGTCGTGCCAGAAGATCCTTTACCATTTCTTGAGAAACCAGCCGGGAATCCACGTCATTCCACTCGCCGCTGAGGTCAATATCCTCGTTGGCGGCGGTGCGGTGAACCACGGGCCCATCGGGCATCGGGGAACACGCCAGAGAAACGGCGTACAGGAACAGGGCTGCAACAAAGGCGCTACGCATCAAACCCCTCCAATCTACTTCTGTTCTTCTTTGTCCAGGGCATCAAACGTCTTCTGAGCGTTCTTTCGAACGAAGTCGCGGGTTTTGGCATCGAGTTCTTTCATGCGGTTCAACGCGCCGTCGAACTCTTCCAGATCGAGACGAGCCAGCGCAAAGACGGTGCCGTCCGACGGATCGACCCAGTGGTCGACGATCATCACGCCACTCAATGTCACCTTGGAGAAGGTCTTGATGGCTTGTTCGACATGCTGTTCCTCGGAGGAGGCTTCCATGTCGCCGGCCGTTGTAGAGGCCATGTAGTCTCTCATCAGGGAAGCGGAGTAGGTGCGGAAGATTTTGCCCAATTCCGCCCGGGCTCGGTTCTCGGAAGTGCTGCGTGCCAGCGCTCGATTGGCGATCCCACTGACCATCCCAACACCGTAGAAGACTCGCTTTCCATCTTCCGTTGCGGCACCGCTGCCACGAACAACCCACTTGGGTTCTCCGTTGTCGCCGTAGTAGTCGTCCGAACCACTGCAACCGGCCCACAGGGCGCCGAGAATCAGGACCATCGTCAACATCATTACTCGTCTCATGTTTTCCTCCTAAAGCCGTGCTACGGCATTTGATTTCTCCAAAACACAGACGCGGTACCGACGACTATAACCAGAGGATATTCAAACTTCAACAAGAAGAGTGACAGAGAAAACCTGCGGAGGGCTCTCGCACACCAATTCGGGCCGACAGCGTCGACTTTGTGGTCACATGGCACGTCAGTTGCACCGTGCTGGCTGGACTGACGGACCAAGGTGGGCTTCTGCACCCGCCTACCCGGCCACCGTTGGGGGTTTTGCGGATAGGCGGTCATTGGAGGGGCAATTCGCTCCGTGCACACAGTTCACAGAGTCACCGGACAATGTTGATAATTTTCACATAAATTGTATGCTACGAAGAAATGAGGGGGAGCCAATATGAGAGCAAGTGCGGGATTGTCAGTTTCGCTGGTGGTGATTTGGGGACTCGCAGGTTGTAGTTCGTCAGGGGAGAGCGAGCCGCAAGATCTGTTTGACATGGCCGTTCAGGACATCGAACAGCAAGAGGAACCCAGAGGCGTGAGTTGCGATGGACTCAACGAGGACGAATGCAAGGCCTCTGGGGCTTGCATTGTCATCGAAGGAAGGCCCATACCAGAGGCATGTCAAGTGTGGAGGGATGAACCGCCGGTCGTTCAGCCGGACTTTGCGGCATGCAGAAATGCCGGGAAACTCGCTTGTTCTGTTCAATTTGGCTGGGCCCATCCAGCGGATCGCGCCGAAGAGGCTTGGCTGTTCTCAAACCTGTGTTTCCCTGACGGCTGGGTTGAAGTAGAAGGAGATCCGTGTTCCACCGTGTGCCCCGCCCCGGAATGCACAGTAGGTGAGATCAAGTGCCACAATGCGGCTGAATTACATTGTGAGGATGCGTGCTCAGACCGTCCAGATTGCCCCAGGTGCGGACGTTGGAGCGACCCAGAGCACGCATATACTTGCGAGACTGAAGCCTGGTGCTACGAGGAATTGGGTCATTGCGCCTGCAAGCATTTGGCTCAGTGTGAGTGGTGCTGCCAGTCCGACTACCATGTTTGCGACAACGAGGGTCACTGCTGTCTCCCCGACTGCAGCGGCAAAGAGTGCGGCGACGACGGCTGCGGGGGAACTTGCGGCCTCTGCGACGACGGCCTTGAGTGCCTCAACACGACACTCGGCACGCAGTGCACGACGCAGTGCGAGCTCTTCTCCTGTCCCGAGGGAGAGTTCTGCCTCTTCGGCTTGTGCGTAAACCAGCAGTGCACATCCGACGATGACTGTGGCGGAGCGCCGGCTCACCATTGCGACGAGTTCCTCCAGTGCAGAGACCGAGAAGCCTGCCAGTCCACCGACGAGTGCAACACATGGAACGAAGACGGCTACTGCGACAAGGACACCGGCTACTGCATGTACGACGGGCATTGCTGGGATGATGCAGACTGCTCCGCCGGAACGTGCGCACCAGACCACTGGTGCCAGGGTCACAACTGCTACGAATTGTACGGTCCCGGTTGCCCTCCTCAACTGCCGATCTGCTACATGCCGTCGGGGGAGCTGCCTCTTTGCGACGGGATGCCGTGCGCTTCCTGTATGGTTCCGTGCATATTCGATGCCGACTGTCCCATCGACATGGTCTGTGAAAACGGTGGCAACTGCGTGTTGCCAGCCACTGACTGCGTACTGGATGCCGAATGTACTGAAGGCCAGTACTGCCATCCAGGATGCGCTGACCTGATGCCAGCGTGCGAATCGGAATCGGATTGCGGAGAGGGGGAGTTGTGTCTCGCTGGATTCTGCGTGACCGACCAGGTCATTCAATGCGACGACGACGCGGTGTGCTTGGCCTGGGCCGAGGGATACACCTGCCATGAAGGAGTCTGCAAACCAGAAGGTGCCTGTGTGCTGGATAGCCAGTGTGAGGAGGGGCAGTACTGCCATGGAACCTGCCTGCCCATACCTGGTCTGCCCGAATGCAAATCCGATACGGGTTGTATCGAGGGACAGATCTGTGAAAGCGAACAGTGCCAGGTCCCGCCCGAGTGCTACTATGACGTCCAGTGCGCTTCGGGCCATGTCTGCGTGGATGAGCACTGCTACAACGACACCGGCGTCTGCGCCTGGCTCATAAAGGGACCGGGCTTCTGTGACGACGAGGACCCCTGCACAACGGATTCCTGCAACCCGGAAACCGGTTGCGTCCATGCGCCTGGAACCTGTGATTAAAAACAAGCCTTCGAGAAATTGGGAGACGACGATGCGAAACAGAGTTTGGGGATTGGTTGGGGTGCTGATAATCCTTTCGGTTGCTTCCTGCGACGATTCTTCGTACACCCCGAACTGCGAAGGTGTCTTCTATTCGGAAGGGTCGCAACAGGTACTTGCTGCATTGCGGCTCTGTGCTGCGCCCATGCTCGGGTTCCCATGGAACTTCAGCCAATATTACGGTAGCACGGCCGCCTACTTGTACACGGACGGTTCCCTGATCTACCGCGACCCGAGTGAGCCCGATTCGGGGCCCACGTTGCCGTTCCGGAAGGTCCTGCTCAGCAACGAACAATACTGTGAGTTGGTGGCAGGTTTTTCGCTTGCGGGTCTCGAACAAGAGGCCGACAGCGGCTGGTTCACTCTCACAGAGGCGAGCGACGTGCGCAGCACGGAGGTCTTCTTGAGAGTTGAAGGAAAGGAACTCGAGGTCAGCATGTATGGGAACTTGTTCAATTTCGAGGAATGGTACATGGCTGACGACTACGAGTCCGTTGCACCCAACGCCATTGCGCTGGCACGAGGCCTGAAGAAGTTGAGCACCGGCGGTCAGTTGTTGGAATCCAACTCCATCCAGGTCGTCGGCGTGATTCTCACCGAAGACTCCGGGTCCGAGACTTGCCCTTCGGCGGGGGCGGTTGAGTGGCCGTTTGCGAACATAGCGTTGGCCGACTACGTGTACCAATGGGATTCGGCCGGAGGGCAGGGAGTAACTCTAGCCGGGCAACAGGCCAAAGAGGTCCGGGACTGGTGGGTTGCAGAGGCTGAATCGCCTCCGTGCACTAGGGTCTTCGCCAAAGTTGACGCAACAGCCTACGAGGTCTTCCTCACGGAGGTGCCACCCGGCGGGCGAGAGGCGCTGCCGTTCCTGCCCTGCCCCGGAGGGGGACACTAAACGAGTTCATCGAGTCCGTCTTGCGTTGGGTCCACGATGCACTGGGGACCCGTAGTCCAGATTGTCCAGAGAGGCACAAGGGGCTGACCCCAATTGGTCTCCTATGCAGCGGCTCTGTTCCAAACCCCGGGTTCCACACACTGGATGCGGATCCGTTTTCACTGGGGTTCGGACCTCGCTGTTCGCTGCGCGTGTGTGCGTATGGCCTGGAGAAGAGCCTGTCCACAGCCCCCTTGTTAGCCGCCTGCTGTTTTTCCGGGGGCCGCCGCACTGAAGGTGCTGGCGGACCGCAGGCTGAAGGCCTGCTGGTAGAGTAGCCTGGGTGTGAC
>CALFHQ010000179.1 GCA_937876385.1 uncultured Pseudomonadota bacterium | reverse complement strand
TGATTCGTTTGAGCAAGGCGTTGAGCGAGGTCGACTTCCTTCCCGTTCATCGCCTCCAGACTCAGACGAAGCGCCCCTTCCTCCTCCTCGGACAGAACCTGCAACCCTTCCAAAGTTGCCTGAAGCAGCTCCAAAGTCTTGCGCTCTTCGAGACGGCGCTCATGCACTCGGACCGATACATCGCTGTAGATTCTGGTACCGGTGATCTGCTCAAGAATCGGGGCGCGTCCGTCTGGGGACGCCTCAAGAAAGGCAGCAAAGCCGCCTTGAGCCAGTAGCATCGAACGGGTAAATCGCTCAAAATCCATCCCCGTGGTGGCCTCAATCTGGTCGGCAACCCCTCGAATCTTCGTATCGAGAATCTCCCCCGAATCGGCAAGCGCAATCTCCTGTTTGGGTTGTTGCAGCTCCCCCGTCGCCTTGCGTCGGGCCTTGTGCTGACTCCAATGGCAACGGAAGCGCCCCGCCTGGGTCTCAAAGGTCACCTCGGCAAAGCACTCTCCGGTTTGGCGAGACATGATCTCGTTTCCGCTCTTGTTGACCTTGTTGAGTCGAGGGGTACGACCGTAGAGAGCCAGGCATATAGCGTCCAGAACAGTGGTCTTGCCCGACCCCGTGGGGCCCGTAATGGCAAAGATCCCCTCGGATGAATAGGCTGGATGGGTCAAATCGATATCCCATTCACCGACCAGCGAGTTCAGGTTCTTGAGTCGTACTTGCAATATGCGCATGGAAGGCCCCTCTTATTCTGCTTTGGCGTCGTCGTCCTGGAGACTGGTGAGAACCTCCCCGTAGGCGACCCACAGCCCGGGTCGCTGGTCCTCGGGAACCTCCTTCTTGTTGAGGCACCGCTCAAAAACATCGTCTAAGCTCAAGTCGTCCAGGGTCTCCTCGTCGTGGGACTGCTCAAGAGCCCGCTCAATGACCCGGTTGTTCTTCACCCGAAGGATTTCCATTTCGGAATCACCCACGGCCTGATCCAGCTTTTCCCGCAAGTCCGGGACCACCTCTTCACCGTCGTAGACAATCTCCAACCAGGCGTCGGAACCGACCGTTACCAGCTCGAGAATTCTCGCAGACAGGGCCTCCCAGTCCCCTTTCACCTGCTCCAGTTTCTGGAACACCGGAACACCCATCAGTCGAACATCGGCTATGCCGCTTTTCAGCTCGACCAGGCACACGCTCTTGCTCTGCTTCGCTTCGCCAAAGCCCATTGGAATAGGGGAACCGCTGTAGCGAATGACCTCAGAACCGGCGACCTTCTGCGGAACGTGGAGGTGTCCCAGAGCGACGTAATCCAGGGTCTCGGGGAAAATCCCTGCCTGAACCCCGGCCAGGGAACCGACGTAGAGGTCTCGAACCCCGTCCCCATCCACGGTCTTTCCCCCAGCAGCAAACAGATGCCCCATGGCGACCACT
>CALFHQ010000178.1 GCA_937876385.1 uncultured Pseudomonadota bacterium | reverse complement strand
CCCACCCCTTGAACCTCCCGCTGTGAAGAAGTCGACGGACCCATTGCCGGAGGGAGCGACGGAAGGAAGTGCCGAGACGCCGACGAACCACGGCGGAGGGAGTTCGACGGCCCTGGAGGCTGCATCTGCCCCCGTGATTATCACGAAAGATGTGCATTCCAATGTTCCCCTGGCCGAGGTATGGTGGGGTGGAAGACGACGATGCACGACCCCTTGTCGAGTCAACGGCAAGGAGGGAACGAGTCGGCGCCTCACGTTGAAAAAGGAAGGGTACGAGCCGGCCCACGCCATCCTCCGCTTCAACCGGAGCGGCGGAGTCCTCAAGGCCCGCCTACAGGAAAAGCCACTGTCTGAGCAAGATGGACTGAAAGGGGGGGGCGCCCCCTCCACGAAGGACGGGTTGAAATAGATGGTTCTACGGTTATCTCCAATCGCAAGGCTCTTGAGCATCGGCCTTTTGGCCCTCCTGCTCACCTTGCCATGTGTTCGGACGGCCCAGGGTCAAGAGCCTGAGACGGCGGCCCAATGGAACGCCAAAGGGAAGAACTGGTACGACCAGCGGGAGTTCCAGAAGGCCCTGACCTGCTTCAAGAAAGCCTGGTCCCTCGAACCCGGAGCCCGCTACCTTTTCAACAGCGCCAAGGCGTGTGTTCGGTTGGAAGAACGAGAAGGGGCCATCTACTACTATCGCCAGTACCTCTCCATGGTCCCTGACACCGCTGACCGTGAAGAGGTAGAGCAGGAGATGATGGAGTTGACCCGGCAGATGCTGGAGTCTGGGCACACCGAAGTGCAATTGTCCTCCGTCCCGGCGGGGGCTTCCATCGCTCTGGACCCGCCGCGCCCTACGGAAGTGGCGAAGACCCCCGGGGCCCTCTTTTTGAAGACGGGACGATACAAGGTCACCCTTACGTCTGAAGGCTTCGAAGCGGCCACCCTGGAATTGGAAATCCCCCTCCAGGGGCCATCCCCCATCGTCAAGAAGGAGACGCTGAAGCCCATTCCCCTCACTGGGGACGTGGAAGTTCAACTGTCTCCCCCCGGCGCAACGCTTCGCGTTGACGGAAAGGAAGTCACTTCCAGGGCCCATGGAAAGCTCTCGCTGAAGCCTGGAAAGCACGAATTCCTGGCCACGATGACAGCTCATACTCCAGCCCGGACTTCGGTGCAGGTGGAGGCGGGAAAAACCGCCCGTGTGAGCCTGCACCTCTCCCCGGTGCGGTCCAAAAAGCCCGTGCTGCGACCAAATCCGTGGCGCACCGTCGCTTTGGTGACAGCGGGAACCGGGGCTGCGGTGGCTTTAACGGGGGTGGTCTTGTACGGAGTCGGCTCGGACCAGATGAGCACAGCCAACAGTGACTACAACAACACGGTGACAGGTTATCCCGGCTACGCCAGCGACTACTCTAAGGGGAGAGACATGGCTCAGTGGGGTTTGGGCCTTGCTATCGGTGGGACCGTCGCTGCCGGGGGTTCCATGCTCCTTTGGTGGTTGCTCCCTGAGACCACTCCAGGGTCTCCGACGGTGAGCCTGGCTCCCGGCGACTCAGGTGGCTGGATGTTCACCTTTTCGCTGGGCTTGTGACCCCAACTCGCTGGGCCCTCGCTTTACAAGTATGAACTTAGAGCTTACACTCGCTGCGGTTTGGTATGTCCTGCTGCATTTGGGTCAAAGCGGGGGAGCGCTGGAGTCTTGTAAGATGAAGAAGAACTGGACCGGATACCCAGATCGGGTTTCGGAAGAAATTGGCTTCTCTTTGGAGAAGTTGCAGGGGTCTGCCCCGGACGAAGTTTTGGAAGCGGCGAGGGAGTATGTGAACTCGCAGCGGTTTCTGAAGAGACTTCGAGACGGCAACGAGCTGTCGGGGACTTTTCTGTCGCCGTTGGGGCGTCGAATTCACACGTCGGTGACGGCGCACAAGTATTCCCTTCAGGGGATGTGCACCTGCGACACGACCCATTTCTGCCGTCACATGGCGGCCATGACGCTGACCTGGCTTGACCACCCCGAGACGTTCTTGGACCTGGAGTCCTTGCTGGACGACCTCCCCAATCGCCCAAAGGAGGAGTTGGTGGGGATGCTTCGGAGGATGCTCGGAGGGTTTCCGTCTTCAGGATTGGAAGCGTTGGGGGTTCCAGGTTTCGAACCCGCGGTGATTCTCGAGGGTGAAGACGGCATGGATACCTTCATGGAAGAACTGGAAGATCTCGATCGGGTCAGCTTTGCGGATGGCCGGAAGCACACGGATGAGGACAACGAGGACGATGAAGACGAGTGGGGATTTGGGGACGATGACCCGGAATCGGGGCCTGGAACACCCCTCAACTGAACCACGCAACAGGCAACCCCCGAGCACGCACGGGAACACCGAAGGGAGCGGTTCCACGGATGAACGG
>CALFHQ010000177.1 GCA_937876385.1 uncultured Pseudomonadota bacterium | reverse complement strand
GAAGACGGAACCTACTTCAGTCGAGCCGTGGAGGTGGCCTTCGATGAGGAGTCCATGGAAGCCGAGGTTGTGTGGGAATACCGGGGAGACGAGCCCTTCTATTCCCAGATTGTGAGCGACTCCGACCGGCTCGCAAACGGCAACACGCTGGTTGCAGACGGGGGACGGGTGATGAACGACCTGGAGCCTCTCACCAACCCCGGGAACATCCGTTGGAGCCGAATTCTGGAAGTGACCCCGGAGAAGGAAGTGGTCTGGGAACTCGAAATGAAGGACTTCTCGGGAGACGTCCTGGGCTTTGCCGTCTTTCGTTCCAAGCGGGTTCCCAGCATCTACCCCGAAGCGTTGGCGACGGTGGAGTGGATCGAGGAAGAGCGATGAAGCGGTGCATCGTGGCGGGTCTGGCAGCATTGTTCCTGGTTTGGCCCGTGGGTTGCGGGGGAAGCGACCCCGAGGAAACCCCCGGGGATGTGTCGTCTGAGGTCGAGGAGGTGCAGCCCTTTGACGAACAAGCCCCTGACATTCGAGACGTTCGGGTGGAGCTCAGCGGGTCGGTGAAGGGGCTTTTTGACCTCAACGCTGGAGACGCCACAGCAATTGTCCCCCCTGGGGTGGCACCCCCGCTGGCCACGGTGACAGTGTTTGCCGTGGACGATGTGACGCCGGGAGACCAATTGACCGTGTCGGTCCGGGATGGGGAGGGGAAGACGCTGGCCACCCAGGATCAGCAGTTCAGCAACGGCCTGTGGAAGGTGTCTTTGGAGGTCCACCCCGGCCTGGTTGTGGGAGTTGAAGTGAAAGACGCCGAGGGCAATGGAACGACATGGATGCACAGGCTCATTGTTCCCACTGGAGCTGAGGCCATCTTAGGGAAGTGGGATAGACCCTTCTACGACCAGAACTTCGACCTTGTAAAGCACGGTACGACGACCTTCTTCGAGGGGCAATGGAGCCAGGAGGGCGTTGAAAGTGCCCCTGTAACCGGGGAATACGAGGTGGATGGAGAAGAACTGACCCTTCGACTGGACGACGTCGCTGCTGCCAATCCCGAGGCTCCGTCGCAGCGGGTGTGCGCATTCTTTGTGGACAAAACCTACTTCCATCACTGCCCCTTCGTGGCCGCAGGCGAGGCTGTGGAGATTCAGGGGGTGTGGACCCGGAGCTATCGGGAGTACCGGGGGAGCGGCAACTCAACTCAACTGCTTCGAGATGTCACCGAAACCCTGGAGTTTCAGGAAGACGGCGCCTGGACGCTGACAGTTTCAGGGGACGTCTGGGATGGTACGGCGATGAGTCCCAGCGTTGAGAGTTCCCAGGGTAGCTACCAGGTTCGTTTGAACGAAAACTACATCGACAACTTCGGTGATTTCCTGGTGCTGGAAGGAGACCCCTTTCCTGCCGATCTCTTTGGGGCATTGAACACGGTGTCACTGTTCAAGCTGGCAAACGGAACTCTCCTCATCGCTCCTTTGATTCGGATTTTGTAGGAGAGAAGTGACCTGCCTCCAGAGTTTCCAGCCGTTGGGCACGGTACACTCCCCACTTCTCTGGAAGAACCAGCCCCCAGACTTCGTTGCCTGAAGGAGCCACTTCGACAATTCGAGAGCGTTTGGTGGCGCTGCGCTGCCCAAAAACCACAAGGGTGTTGCCGTTGGCGAGGCGGTCGGCGTCTCCCCAGATGGGAGCGAAGATTTCCGGGGAGGGATTGTACTCCCAGACCACCTCGGCAGACATGTTCTGCTCGTCAATGGCCAACTGCAGTGCACGACTGGACTCCCGAGTGCCCACCAAGCCGTTGTCGAACATCAAAATGGTTCCATCGTCGAGAACAGCGGGGTCGTGCTGGTGATAGAAGTGGGCGTTGGGGGGCAACGTGAAGGCACCATCCTCTCCCAGCTTCCACGCGAGGTCGCCGCTGTCTCGCCACACCTTGAATACGGCGTTTTGATTTCTAGACGAGACCAGGAGGGCGTCGTCATCGCCAAATGGAGCGGCTGTGTTGACATGGGACCAGTCGGACACCAGCTCTGCCGGGGTGTAGTGCTCGCAGATTCGCCATTCCCAGACTGGATCGAGAGTGTCAGCGTCGATGCGGACAATGGCACCGGAAGAAAACTCCTGCTGGCACCCCTTGACATCGACGAGGTATTGGTACTGGTTGGCATCTGGAAAATAGCGCAAGTCATGGTGCATGTTCGCCTGCTTTTCCCACACAACCTGCCCCTCCCAGCTAATGAGCGCCGGCATGATCTGCCCGTGGCTGCCACCGATGAGGACGCCTTGCGGGGTGGTGCGAACGTCGGTGTCGGAGCCCGGGTCGGTGGTGGCCCTTTGGTGGTACCAGCGGTAGCGCCCTTTGGAATCCACAACGACCACGATGAGGGGGATCTCGTCAAAGCTGTTGGTGAGGTTGAACAAGGTGAAGCGCTCCTCCTCCAAATCGGACGAATCAAGAAGGGGCAACTCGGGAAGGAAATCGGGGGGGGAGTCCACGGAAAAATCGGCTG
>CALFHQ010000176.1 GCA_937876385.1 uncultured Pseudomonadota bacterium | reverse complement strand
AGCGAGTCGCCCCAGTTGGCGCATCGACTCGTTGCAGGAAAGAAATGCGGTATCAGCGATCCCAACCGCCGTTTTCGCGCAACTTCTTGACCTCTTGAATTGCCCGCTCCTTGAGAATCACGTAATCGGTCTTGGCGACTCGATTCAAAGGGAGGCCGGCGGAATCGAGAATGACGTAGTGCGACGGCCGCATGTAAGCGGCCAAGCCTCGGGCGTGCTCTTTCAATTCGTCCACCGTCAGTTCCACCCCTGGCTTCTTCTCGACAAAGCAGACGATTCCCTCGGAGAAGACCTCGTGTTCCACTCCAACCACACCGGCAACGGCTACTTTCGTTCGCAGTTCGCAGAAATGATCCTCAACTTGGGCTGGGAACACCTGGTAGCCCTTGGGCTTGATGACGTGTTTGCCCCGTCCTGAGAAGTGCAATCCTGCTTCGTCCACATACCCGAGGTCTCCGGTGTACAGGTAGCCGTCGGTGGATAGGGTCTGGGCCGTGGCCTCGGGGTTTCCGACGTACATGGTGAAGCTCTGGGGACCGATAAAGCAGATGTCTCCCGTTTCACCTTGTGGCAACTCATCCCCCGCAGAGCCATCAGGCTTCATGGGCTTGCGAATGGACAGAGGATACACCGGCATGTCAAAGCCCACTCCGGCAAGAATGTCGTCTACGGTACCGTTCAAGGGGGAGTATGTGCAGAATCCGGCTGTTTCCGTAAGCCCCAACCCGGTTCCAAAGCCAGGAGCCATGGTCTGGAGCTTCTCCAGGAAGGTGCGACTCACCTGCTGGCCGCCGTACAGGGCGAACTTGAGGCTGGACAGGTCGAACTCGTCATAATTCGGGAGTCTCCATTGGAGATTGAAGAGGGCTGGAATCTGTCCGAAGGCATCAATCTTGTGGTCCTGGATGGCCTTGAGGGAACCTTCCGCATCAAAGATGTGCAGGATGACCGCAGTCCCGCCATAGAAGAAGGGGGTCATGAGCTGCTCGGTCTGACATCCCACGTGAGACGGAGGGAGGTTGACGAGCATACGGGCGTTCTCGCCGATTGCAAAGGCAGCGCCCAGACACATGTTCTGGCAGGTAATCGCCCTGTGTGAAAGGAGCGCAGGCTTTGGGTAGCCGGTGGAACCGGTCGTGAAGATGACCAGTGCGCCGTCGGTTTCCCGGATGGTCTCCTGCGCTGCCAGGTAGGCCCTCAACGGCTCGGACTCGCCCGGCTTCAACTGCGCCTGCTCAGCCAAATCCTTAGCCTGTGCTGCCAGGACGAAGGCGTTTTGTGCGCCGTCCACCGTCTCCTCTGGGGGGCAGAACTGAATGAAGTCCTTTACGAAGGAGCAGTGTTCCTGAACCGCCTTTCCCAGGGCCGAGAAATCGGCGTGCTCGGTCTTGCCCAGGAACGCAAATCCCCTTGCCTGAACCAATGTGAGGCTGCGAATCACCTCACTTCCCTTAAGTCGAAGGTCCAGCGGAACCCAGATGACTCCGATCTTGAAGCAGGCGTATTCCAGGAAGACATGTTCCGTGAGAAGAGGGAGGGAAGAAGCGAAGAAGTCGCCCTTTTTGTACCCCATCTCCAGGAGCTTCAGCGCAAGCGCCGTGGTAGTCTGGTCGAATTCCAACCAAGTCACCGTCCGTCCTGTGGAGGCGTTGATGAGGCCCAGATTCTCCGGAACCTCCCGGGCCCACTTCTTGATCAGCCCGTGAAGCAAGTGCCTGTCGGCGAAATCCTCCTCGAAATTCTTCAGACTGCACTGTGGTATTCCGTTGAGGGTGTCGAACCGCTGCATGGAGATCCTCCTCTTCGCACTCAAATTTGTGTTGTCGACAGTTCGGACAGATGACTTCTCGTCTGGCTCTTCGAGTACATTTCTATCATGAATCACGCACTGAGCAAAAGAGAAAGAAGGCTCCAAACCGGTGCCATCGAGATGCGAGCGGGAAAGGAAACCTCATCCGATTGGGTCGGCGGTTTGGAAAAATAAACTGCTAAGTTTTAGAAAAGACTTGACTTTTTTACCTCGATGATTACTCTTGTCTCAAGTTGGCGTCACAATCACTTGAACGTGGCCAGCTATTTTGGTCCGTTTTCACAAGCCCTGGATTCAAAATTCACCCCACCTGATTTGGAAAATGACGACCGTTGGTCGGTCGGCCAGGCAGCGAGGGTTTCAACTTGCGGCTTATCGGAAAAGAGAGAGAAGAACATGTCGAAGAAATTGTTTGTTGGTGGATTGAGTTTTGACACGAATGACGAAGGGCTCAAGAGCTCCTTTACCCAGTTTGGTGAAGTTACCGAAGCCAAGGTCATCACCGACCGTGACTCCGGCCGTAGCCGAGGCTTTGGGTTCGTGACATTGGCTGACGAAGATGCCGCCGACAAGGCCATCGACGCCATGAATGGCGCCGAAGTTGACGGTCGTTCCTTGACCGTGAACGTAGCGAAGAACCGCTCCGACGACCGTGGTGGAAACCGTGGCGGCGGCGGTGGTGGTGGTTACAATCGTGGCGGCGGCGACCGCTGGTAGATTGAACTCCTTCTTCGGGGCGAAGCGAGACTCGTTTCGTCCCGAAAAGGTTCCCTTCAGACCCTCCCCGGCATAGCCGGTCCCCCTCCTCCTGTTTCCTTTCCCCAGACAAAATCAGTCAGTTTCCCTTGTTCCGTCGATGGATGCTTGTGTGCAGTTGACACTGTGCGCTGGAGAGGCTAGCTTTTCCAGAAGCAACTGGAGAAATTGATGCCCCTACCACACCTTGTTCCGAATCGACGACCGATGGAAAAACTCCTGGCTGGCCTTCGCAGCTTGCTGGTCGGTTTGGTGTTGATTCCCGGCATCTTCCTGGCGAATCTGCTCCAGATGCTGTCGTTGGTTGTCCGCCCCTTTTCCTTGCGCCTCTTTCGCCGCATCAACCGTCACATTGCTGCCGGCTGGTGGGGAGCGAGCGTCCTTCTGGGACGATGGCTTCACGGCGTAAAGGTCCATGTTTCAGGAGACCCCCTGAACTCCCACGAGAACGCCGTCATCATGGTGAACCACCAATCTATGGCGGATATCCCGGTGTTGTTGGACATGTCCTATGGCACCGGGCGGCTGGGAGACCTGAAGTGGTATGTAAAGGACGTGCTGAAGTACGTTCCTGGAATCGGGTGGGGGATGTTGTTTCTGGATTGCCTCTTCATCCGCCGCAACTGGACCCAGGACCAGGCTCTCATCGAGAAGGTCTTTGGGAGCATCGTGAAGGGCAAAGTGCCTGTGTGGATTGTTTCCTTTCTCGAGGGTACCCGGATGACTCCTGTCAAGTTGGAGAAGAGCCAGGCCTATGCAAGGGGGACGGCCCAAAGCGAGCCCCAGCATGTGTTGATTCCCAGGACAAAGGGGTTTGTTGCAACGGTTCAGGGGCTCTCCAAACACATTCAGGCGGTGTACGACGTTACCATCGGCTACGTCGATGGCGTTCCGAGCTTGTGGCAGTGGTTCCTGGGTCGAGCCACCGAGGTTCATGTGCACATCTCCCGCTCGCCAATTGATACCCTTCCCGTTGATTCGGAGGGTCTGGCCGAGTGGGTTTCCCGCCAATACCGCCAGAAGGACGAACGACTCGGCCGCTTCTACGAAACGGGAGAGTTCTTGGAAGTCCCCACCGAGTAGCATTCACTTCTACAAATTGGACCCAGTCTGGACACGCACTGTTTGCACGAAGCCAACTTCACAAAGAAGTGTGGACCTCCGGGGATTCCAGAGGCAGTGGGCGCTGTGGCGCTTGTTTGGCTAGACTGAAGCGAGGAGGAGGAGGGGGTGGATTCTACAGAGCGGAGTCGACCCAGGAAGCGGTGAAGGAGAAGCGCAGCCACCAACCTTCTGTGCCATTGTACGTCTCGGTTGCCGTGGCATCGATGATGTCAGCGGCCGTGAGATCTTCGCCGTTGAGGTTCAGAGGAAGGGCGATTCCCTCGGCAACTGCCTTGGGCAAGAAGCCTTCCACGACACCCGTGAGGGTACCATCGGGATGGAACCATCCCCACGCCTGCCCTTCCACTGGGGGAAGAGTCTCGAGGAACTGGCTGGGAGCGATGTCGTTCAAGTGGAAGCTCGCCGTCGGTGTGGCAAAGCAGGGAAGGTTACCGGCTTCGATTCCTGCGCATTCGCCAGAGGCGGAGTGGGCCACGGATTCGAACCCTGCCGTGCTGCCACCCTCGAGCCAACCACAAGCCGGTGGATTGGCGGTGTCACAGCTTCCTTGGCCGAGTTGCAGTGTGAGAGCATCGGTAGCACTCCAATCCCCACCAAAGAAGGCGACAAAGTCCCACTTGGCCAGCTCTTCTTCAATAGCCTGACCGATGAGGGCGTTGAGCTCGTTGCCATCAAAGGAGATGGTGGGGGCATCAAGGGCTACGGTGTGGATTCGGTAGGCTTCCGGGTAGAGGCCCATGCAATCCCCAGCGTCGCACATGTCGTACAGGGTTTCAGAGTTGTCATCGTCACAAGCAGTGCCGTTGTTGCCCGCTACGAAGAGGCATTCGCCGGTGGCTGAATCGCAGCTATCTGTGGTGCAGGCGTAGTGGTCGTCGCACTCGATTGTCGTGTACTCGCACTCACCGGACATGGCGTTGCAAGAATCCGTCGTACAAGCGTCCAGGTCGTCGCAGTCCACTGCCGACTCGTTCAAGCACTTGCCCGTGGTGGGGTCGCAGGCGTCGGTGGTGCAAGCGTTGGAATCGCTGCAAGAAGCGGCCTCATTAATGCACTCTCCAGATTCGGGAATGCAGAAGTCGGTGGTGCAGAGGTCGTTGTCGTCGCAAGTGATGGAGATCTCGTTGATACACGCACCCGTCTCGGCGTCGCAGGAATCCACGGTGCAGGCGTTGCCGTCGTCACAGTCCTTGGCCTCGTTGGTACACTCTCCCGTGAGTTCATCGCAAGAGTTCAAAGTGCACGGGTTTCCATCGTCACAAACGCCGGCTTCGGCACAGTACACAGTCTCTTCGTTGTCGTTGCCGTCGCCGCAACCAACTACCAGAAGAGAGAGCGCCAGCACGGGGAGCAACAGCCAATTGAGTCGTTTCATCGCAATCTCCTTTTCGGTCAGTTCCTCCTGGCCGATGTTTGATACATAATCAAGTCACTGATTCTGAGCGGCACAAGAATACCCAGGAACGTACCCATGTGCAAAAAGGGATGCAACTTTTATATGAGTTTGAAGCCGACTGCGAGCAAAATGGAGCGGACGCCAGGACCCATTGGAGGCTGAATGCCCGCCATGGCAGGGAGTGAGCGTACGCTACGGGAGAGGGAGGACATATTGGTAAACGGCAACAAAGTGACTTGCCGAACCGGCCAGAACGAACAAGTGCCACACGGCGTGGCTGAAGGGAAACCGCTTCTTGTAGTAAAAGAAGACCCCGCCTGTGTAAAACAGTCCCCCAACCAGTAGCCAGATGCTGCCTGCAGTCGGCAGCGAGGTGAGCATCGGTTTGGCAGCTACCACGGCACTCCAACTCATGGCGATGTACAAAAAGGTCATGAGCCCTCTGAAACGGCCTGGAAAACGGACTTGAACGAACACCCCCAATGCCGCCATGAACCAGATGGAGCCCAACAGGATCCATCCCAGCGTTCCCCCCAACGCAAGCAGAGCGAAGGGGGTGTAGGTACCGGCGATGAGCAGGTAGATGGCGGAATGATCGGCAATCTCCATGATCGCCTTGAGGCGCGGTTGAACGATTCCATGGTATAGCGAGGAGGCAAGGTAGAGCAGAATCAAGGTGCTGCCGAAGATCGCCGCGGAGACAATGTGGCGCCCCGCTCCCACCGCCACCGCTCGAACGAGCAGCGTAGACAGCGCAGCGACGGCAAGTGCCACACCCAGGCCGTGAAGCGCCGAGTTGGCCCGTTCTTCATTTGTGCTTTCATGAATTTCCCAGGTCATTGACGAATCCTCCAGTGCGTTCGACTCGATGCCGTTCAAAGCGGCATGAAGCCGGGTGTTACAAGGGAAGTTTGCTCACGAAATGTCACGAAATTGTCACCGATGGCCCCAATGCCACACGCACAAGCCAGAACAGCCAAACGCCGAATCGCTTGCGTCAAGGCCACCCGAGGGGTAAAGCTCTGCCAACGGGAGGAAAGGGCTTGAATGGGATGCGTGAACCCGAGGTGATCTTCCAGGACGACTGGATTCTTGCTGTGAACAAGCCGTCCGGCATGGCGGTCCATCGCGGCTGGGCCCGAGACCGTTTTGTCCTGGTCGATTGGGTTAAGTCCGTCACCGAGGCTGCCACCGCGTATCCTCTGGGACGTCTCGACCGAGGGACCAGCGGCGTCGTTCTCTTTGCGCAAACCAGGGAGGGCGCCAGTCTGTGTCAAGCGGCCCTTGAAGGGGCTCTCTCAACGAAGCGATACCTCGCCCTGGTGCGCGGAACTCCCCCCGATAAGGGTGTCATCGACCACCCGTTGCCCCGCAAAGAGGGAGGCCCTCGAATGCCGGCCTTGTCCAGATACCAGACTCTGGCCACCGCCGAAACCGAACCACGGCACCTTTCCTGGGTGGAGGTGGTTATCGAGAGCGGACGCCTGCACCAGGTTCGAAGGCACATGAAGCACATCAATCATCCCATAATCGGTGACTCCAACTACGGTCGAACCGAGCTCAACCGAGCTGTGCGAGACCGTTACGGTTTGCAGAGACTGGCACTCCACGCAAGTTCACTATCCCTCGTGCACCCGGAAAGCGGCGAGGAGATTTGCTTCTCGGTGCCGGTTCCCGACGACTTGGCCACACCCCTGCGTAGGATGGGCTTCTCAGGTGACATTCTGGGGTGAAGGAGCTCCCGAGGCAACCACTGACAGCTCTTCCAAAACCGCGTCCAGAAGGGTCGCCAAGTGCGGTGCCCCCGTCGGGGTAGTGCCCCCTGAGAGGGTGAGGCAACCGGCGTAGCCGCTGAGTCCAGCTCCGAGCAGCGGTCGGTGAATCGGGGGGGTGAGCAGGTAGGCGGATTGTGCAGGTGTGTCGAAGGTGACGTCTTCAGCGGTTATGGGACCCATGTTGGTAAGAACCGGGGGGTAATTGCGGAGAAACAGCTTCCCCCCTAGCGAACTGCGAAACCAGCGTCGCCCCCATGGATACGGCATCCAGGCGGTGGTGAGGATTGGCAGGTACAAGAGGAGCCCGATTCCTCGATTCTTGCGGACTCGAGTCAAGCTGGCAACACGAACCAACGTGTCCTCCAGCGTCTCTACCAGCTCGTGACCCAGATAAGGATACTCGTAAGCGCTCAGGTTGCAGATGCTTCCACCCCTTCTTGCAGGCAGGTACCATCGGCGCATGTCCACGGTCATCTGAAGGCGCAATGCGCTGCCGCCGTTCCATCCTCCGATTTTGGCCAGGGCCCTGTACCAGGCAGCCACCAAGAGGTCGTTCAAGGTTGCGTCGAATCGAAGCGCGAACGCCCTCAGCCGTCGAGTCTCGGTCGCAGAGATGTGTCGAACGACATACTCTACCGCATCGTGCGGGGTGTCGTCGAAGTGCACCGTGTGGGTATCGAGGGGGTGCAGCCCGGAAACTACTGCCTTCATGAACTCGAAAGGAAGCCAGAGCCAGGAGCGAAGTGGGATGTGGCGGACGATCTGAAAGGGAGAGCGACCCGAAAGAGGGCGTGGAGTGGGGCGGTAGTCGGGTTCAAGCCGCAGTTGAGTGTAACTTCGGGCAAGATCCCACAGTATCTCTCGAACTCCACCTGCATCGGAGGCTACGTGAGACACCCGGACGAGCAGTCGATGACCCGACCGGTTGGGAGTCGCTGCCACCAGGATCTGGCAGTCGCCGTGGAGCTTCAACGACTCGTGTTTGAGTATCTGATAGGTCTCCGGGTCGACCTCCTGGAACGCAACATCTGCGGCCCCAGGGGTCTCTTCCCAGAATGTCTTGCCTCGGTCGATGACAAAACGGCACCCCAGCACCGGGTGCTCGGCAAGGAGAAGAAACACGGCTCTTCGTAGGCGAGGGAGCTCCAACGGGTGTTCGAACTCTATCTCAGCCTGGATCACCATCTCCCCCACTCCAACCTCTTGCCACACCGCCAGTAGCCGGTCCATCAGTACGGTCTTGAAGCGGCGGGGGCGGGGCGCGGTGGTCATGGCTGTTCCACCTGGACGACCCCGTCTTCATCGAACCACAGCGGGCCGTAGCGAACTCTGCGGCTGTCGTTTCGCTCCGTATCAACCTTCGTGTGATAGAAGATGAGGAAGTCGTCGTGGGCGCCCGGAGCGACACTGTGATGCCCCGGAGCGTAGAACTGAATCTCGGCGTTGGTCTTGAGCAGCGGATTTCGTGGATCTCGGGTGAAGGGACCCAATGGGGACGACGCGGTAGCCACCCCCATGGCGTAGTCCATGGTGTCGTATTGGTTCCCTGAATACATCAGGGTGAACAGGCCATCTCGCTCGAAGACCCAGGCCCCTTCTCGGATGATCCCTTCCCAGGAATTGACTTCGGCGCTCAACAGCTTTTGCGGGGAGCCGGCCAGCGTGGTGAAGTCCTCCATGGGGGTCGCGTACAACTCCGAGAGGGGGGAGAGAGCGGTGAAATAGAGAACCGGCTTGCCGTTGTCGCGCTGCAGGAGAAACGCGTCGATTGCCATGTCGTCCCAATCGTACAGGAGGTCGTCAGCTAAGACGCCGTCCCCGATTCCTCCAAATCCGTTTCCCACGATGGGATGGTCGAAGACCTCTTCGAAGGGGCCCAAAGGGGAGTCGGAATGGGCCACTCCGATTCGGCAGTTGGCGGTGTAGTACAGGTAGAATCCGGCTTCTACAGGCTCCACGTGGGGAGCCCAAATCCCGCACAAGTCCCCTCGGGTCTGCCAGTCCACGGTCGGACTCCACACGGTGGGACCCTCCGTCCAAACCGCCAGGTCGTCCGAGTACCAGACCTCCAGGCTCGTTTGGGAATGGGTCGCGTAGAGATACCATGTGTCTCCAACCTTGATGACGTGGGGATCCGCCAGAGAGCCGGAGTCAGGAATGGGGAGAACGGTGTGGAACTTGTACTCAATATCGGCGACGGAAGGCAGGTCGCCCTCAAGAACATCGCTCAACGCCCCCACGGAGTCCTGAACGTCGCCAGGTTGCGACGACGTGGACGATTCCTCACCGCAAGCCATGTGAAGCACTGATGCAACAAGAAGGACCCACCAGGGGGACAATCGATTCATGGACACGGCCTCTCCTACTTCGGGGGACTGGCACTTTATCGTCTGTGAAAGGGGCTGGTTCTGTCAAGAACCGTAGAACGCCGAATCCGACGAACCCTATGCCCCCAGACCGAAATCCAATTGGGAGTGGATTCGATGAAGGGGAGGCGGTACAGTGGCCGTCGGCAAAGTTTGTCTACTGCAGCCCGATTGGAGTGAAAGGCCATTGTCTGAAACCACACCGCCACAGCATTGGGTCATTCTGGACAGCGCCGAGGTTCCCTGCGACAAAACCGTGGTGAGGCTCTTTCAACGGCGCCACGATTTCGCCATCCGTGTCGATGCCAGTGAGCTCATGGCCAGCGGCGTCCACGGATCCGAGGACGCTTTGGCTCACGAGGCGTGCAAGCGGGTTGGTATGAGACCAAAGGCCCGACTCCTCATTGGTGGCTTGGGCATGGGGTATACCCTCGCTGCGGCCTTAGAAAGTCTGAAACCTGACGCCACCGTCGTAGTGGCCGAGATTGTCCCTGCCGTGGTGAAGTGGAATCGAGGACCCATCGGACACCTCGCCGGCTTCCCCCTCGAGGACCCCCGAGTGGAAGTCCAGGAAACCGATGTGGCCCAATTGGTGAGAGAAGGAAACAGCTCCTACGATGCGATACTCCTGGATGTAGACAACGGCCCCAGGGCGCTGACCTCCGCAGAAAACGGCTGGCTATACTCTCCGGCCGGCCTCAAAGCCGCTTCCAACGCACTGACTCCCAGCGGGGTGCTGGCGGTGTGGTCTGCCTGGCCAGACCCCTCCTTCACCGCACGGCTGAGACGAATTGGATTTCAGGTGGAGGAGGTCAAGGTACGCTCTCGTGGCTCCAAAGGGGGGCGTCGCCACTTGCTGTGGATGGCAAGTCGCAAAGACTGAATCGAACCTTGGTTCTTCGTTATTGCAGCCCAAACAGCGTCAAATCGCTGGTTGATTTGACCCTGTTTAGAAGGAGAAGGTAGAGCGAAACAGGCTGCGGATGTTGTCGTTGGCCTCACCGGCTTTGTACGAGGTCTGCATGTAGGAACCCTCGAGGGAGAGGCGCCAGTTCTTCGTCAGGGCGTAGTTCACGTTTCCGTAAGCCATGATGTTCTTTGCCCGGGCGTTGGGAAGGAGGTCGTTGTCGTCGGGATCGTCGATACCACCACCGAGGTTCACGTTCAACGGGGACTCAGGAAGGATGGTGAGTTGGCCCCAGGCACCCCAGGCTCGAATCCCTTTGGCGTTCCCTTTCTCCATATCGATGGTAACTCCCTGGATGATTCCGGCGTAGAAGGTGTTCAAGTTCGAACCCATGAACCCTTCTCCAGAAACGGCGACCCACTTTGTGGCCACTTTCAAGTCCACGATGCCCATCCAGACGTCCAGCGTCTTGTTGATGTCCACGCCGTCTGCGGCCATGATGCGGAGGATCTTCTCCTTCCCGTAGGCACCCGATACGCCGGCCGATATCGATACAGGGCCAAAGGAGTCGGCATAGCCGAGGCGGCCCATGAAGAAGGGCATGTTGGAGTATTCGCCGTCGCTGATGATGTCATCCTGGGACCCCCCGACCACGGTGTTCGCTGCCATGGGTCGGGTGGCCGACAGTTCCAAAGTGAACGGTGCGTAGCGGAGGGTGGTCTTTATCTGAGGAAGGCGAATCCAGGGGTTCCCGGAGGTACCCAGAGCGATCCAGCTCCCTACACTGGGAAACAGCGGGCCGAAAGCCCCAAAGGTCTGCCCGACAAGGAAGGAGACGTGCTTGCTGTCCAATGAAACCCATGCCTGCTTCAGCCGCATGAGGGGAGAGTATGCAACCGTGCTGCCTGTGGAGAATCCGCCAACGAAGTCGGCTTCCAGCTTGGCGGAGACATCCCACCCCTTCAAGGCTTCGGGCATCTGGAAAAAGATCCCGATTTTGGAGGCGCGAACCGCCATGTTGAAGGAATCCTCGTCCCCTTTGAGGGTGCCCTTCGGGTAGACGAAGGCCAGCCAATCGCTGATGGCGGGGCTGGTCGTGTCATAGTAGGTGAGCATGTCAATGGCACCATACAGCTTCAGCATGGTGTTGCCCTTGAATAGGAAGGTGAAAGGAGACTGTCGAGTGTCCTCGGGTTCTGTGGGGGTTC
>CALFHQ010000175.1 GCA_937876385.1 uncultured Pseudomonadota bacterium | reverse complement strand
ATGAAATATACAACTGTAACCCTGCGAGGCCGTATCGAACGGATCTTCTTCTCCGGTCCCAAGTTCACCGCGGGCCTATTGCAAACCAATGAGACCATCGTGCGCTTCGCAGCGCCCTTCGCCGTCACCGAGGACGATGCCGTGGTCTTCGAGGGCAAGTACGAGAAAACCCCAAAATGGGGAACACAGCTCAAGGTGACGAAGTATAGGCCGGACCTCGAGCTGGACACGTACGGGCTCATGCGCTTCCTGGCCACGAGCAAACGGTTCAAGGGAGTCGGCGACGTGCGCGCTAGAGAACTGGTGGAGCGATTTGGCGAGGACTTCGACCGGATCGTGGTGGACTCGCCCGAACGCCTCATGGTGGTCCGGGGCATCACACTGGAAATTGCACAGGGGATCCGTGAGGAGTGGCTGCGACGCCGGCAACAGGCCCACGCCATCGCCTTCCTTGCAGCCTACGAACTGACGCCGCACCAAGTGGACAAGCTGCTGGAGGCCTTCGGAAACCAGGCGGTCGCAGTGGTCAAAGACAACCCCTACATCCTGATAGAGAAGGTCGACGGATTCGGATTCCGCCGCGCCGACGAAGTGGCACTTAAAACCGGCATCGACCGGGACAACCCCTACCGCATCCGCGCTGGTCTGTTCTATGTAGTCCAGAAGGCTTCAGAGGATGGCCATACCTGCACGTCGCTGGATGACCTGATACACGACTCCGTTGAGTTGCTCATCCTCGATTCGGACGACGCCTTCGATCTGGTCCGGGAGGCCCTGGGGAAACTGCTGAGCGACAGACAACTGGTCGAGTTCAAGACCGGCGACGGGGAGCCCTACATCGCTACGACAGCGCTGCACCGCATGGAGACCTACGTCGCCAACGTATTCGCCAGATGGGGAGGCTGCTCATGACCCATCCCGTACCCGAGGAAATGTGTGACCTTTTGGCGTTGGGTTACATCCGCCATCGCCATCGGCCGGCTAGGAAAAAGGGACAAGTTCCAGGTCCGGCGGCCCAGATTCCCCTTGATGATGTCGCCCCAGAAGGGAGGGTACCCCCAACGACCGGCAGTACTACCAAAGAAGAGGGGAGAGGATGACAACAACGAACCAGATGGGCAGTTTGCGGCCTGGAGTGCTCACAAAATTGGCAGCCATCGAGAGGATGTCATTTGAAGACCTGAAGC
>CALFHQ010000174.1 GCA_937876385.1 uncultured Pseudomonadota bacterium | reverse complement strand
CACTCCCAGCAGGCGGGCTGGATGGTCCGGTACCGCTGGCCCATCCGCTTCTTCCTCGGTGTCGCGTTCTGGAACCTGGTCGGCGCGGGCGTCTTCGGATTCCTCATCAACCCGCCCATCGCCCTGTACTACATGCAGGGCCTGAACACGACCCCGGTCCATGCCCACACGGCTCTCTTCGGCGTGTATGGCCTTCTGGCCCTCGGACTGATGCTCTTCATTATGCGCCGCCTCAAGCCGATCGGTGAGTGGAAGGAAGGCGTGCTGCGGTTCTCGTTTTGGGCCATGAACATCGGGCTCGGCCTCATGGTCGTGCTCAGCATCCTGCCTGTCGGGTTGGCACAGACCGTGGCGAGCGTGGACCAGGGACTCTGGTGGGCCCGGAGCGCGGACTTCCTGCAGCAGCCAATCCTGGAGACCCTGCGCTGGCTGCGCATGGTCGGCGACACCATCTTCCTGGCCGGAGTCGGCGCCCTCGTCTGGTTCGCCCTCGGCCTCAAGACGGGCTGGTCGTTGCGCACCAACACACAGGACAACTAGGAGGACAACATGAGCAAGAAACTCACGACGTTGGCAGACATTGTCACGCAACAGCCGGAGGCCGCCAAGGTCTTCGCCCGACATGGACTCGACTTCTGCTGCCATGGTCAACGCCCCCTCGACGAGGCGTGCGGCGAGCGGGGGCTCTCCGCTGAGGCAGTGATGCGCGAGGTGGACGCGGCAGGTTCCGTCGCTGAGGCGGGCCGTTGGGATGAACGCCCGTTGCCGGAGCTGATCGATCACATCCTCGAGCGCTACCACGCCCCGCTCCTGGATGACATCGATGCGCTCATCACGATGGCCCGGAAGGTTGAGTCAGTCCACGCAGCCAAGCGCTCCGTGCCGACTGGACTCGCCGCTCATCTGGAGGGGGTCCGGGCGGCGGTCGAGACCCACCTGGCAAAGGAGGAGCAGATCCTGTTCCCGATGATCAAGAGCGGGCAGGGGGCGATGGCCTCGATGCCGGTGAAGGTCATGATGCGGGAGCACGAGGACCACGGTGCGAACCTGCAGCGGATCCGAGCGAAGACCAACGACTTGGTGCTGCCAGACGAGGCATGCGCCACGTGGCGGGCCCTCTACAGCGGACTTGAGAAGCTGGAGATGGACCTGTTCGAGCACATCCACCTGGAGAATAACGTCCTCTTTCCCCGTGCACTGGTCTCGGGAGAGGACGAGAGTTGAGACAGCCCCGGCCACCAGTTGGGTCGGGGTGAAATCACTTACCAAGAACAACGGAGGAACACATGAACGGAACAAGGAAGACGATGACGGCTCTCTCGCTGCTGGCAGCAGTCGGGTTGCTCCTCGCTGGAGCGTCTCGGGCGCAGGCGCATTGTGACACGATGGACGGTCCCGTGGTGAAGGACGCGCAGAGGGCATTGGACAGCGGCGATCTCAACCCTGTGTTGAAGTGGATCAGTCTGGACGACGAGGCCGAGGTCCGTGAGGCGTTCAAGAAGGTGCTTAAGGTCCGCAAGGAAGGAGCCGCTGCCAAGGAACTGGCGGACATCTGGTTCTTCGAGACGGTGGTCCGCTTGCACCGAGCCAGCGAAGGAGCCCCCTACACGGGAGTCAAGCCAGCAGGAACCGATCTGCCCCATTTCATCGTGGCCGCGGACAAGGCCCTGGCGGGTGAGATCTCTGTTGATAAGCTGGCCGGGCACCTTGCAAGCGTTGTTGATGAAGGAGTTCGAAAGCGATTCGCTGCAGCATCCGAGAAGCTCTCCCACGCCTCGGACAGCGTCAAGGCCGGACGGGAATTCGTGAAAGCCTACGTCGAGTACGTGCACTACATCGAAGGCGTTGCGGACCGCGCCCAGGGGGCCGGTGGGCAGGGGGGCCACGGGGTCAGACCCGGACAATTGACACCTTAGAAGGGATGGTTCGCAGTTCAAGCGTGCCCTGATCCATACGAACAGTCTTCCAGGGATCCTGGCACACGTCTGGAAGCCTTTGGACGGGGGTGAAGTCCCCTTTCGGTACGAGGGGTCTTGGGTAGCCTTTCTTGGTGGATGGTCAGAAGTGGCGTTTGCAGAAGGCCCGGCCAGAGCCGGTCTTCAGGTAGCGTTCGTTTTTGCTCATCTGCGAACCAGAATTTTGCAATGAGCACCCAGGGGCGGTGTTTGGCTGTGTGTGGGGATTTGCCTGCGTTGTGCTCTGCCAGACGCTCGTCCGGGTCGCCAGACAGGCCGACGTAGTGGCGTTCACGGCCGCTTTCGGTCTTGAGGATGTAGACGTACATGAGGTAGCACCAGTGATCAAGGCCCGCCGTCGCCTCTCCCTTTGGTCGGGCTTCCGCCGTCGCACTTCGTGCCATGGCGGGACAAGTCGGCGTGGCATCCAACTTCGCCTGAATGTCAACGAGTCGGGCCTGTCACGACGAAGCTCACAGACTTCGAGAGAAGTTTGTGAGCGAAGTTGGATGGAGAAAGCGTTTACCGGAGCAGAAAATCTTAAGAATGGACGATGTGTAACCCTCAGGAATCACTCATTTCTCGGATTCATTAAGCGTCCGTAGCCCAGCCGTAGTCGTCCGATAGCGCTGATTCGAACTCCTAGGCTTGTCTGGAATCGTCATCTCCAACCAGCCAGCTTCGAGCAGAGGCTGGAGGAGCATACGGGTGAAGTGCATGCGGTCCTTCAGTCCCGTTGCCGCTTGCAGTTCCTCCCTGGAACTTGCTTCGCCAGCAGCCTCAAGTACAGAGCGAACTTGCGGGGTGACTTGCGGGGTGACTTGCGGGGTGACTTGTTCGGCAGCCCCCGGCATGATTTCTGCCCGGAAGCTGACTACGACCATTCCGCTTTGTTCCTCGAAGGTAGGCGCTTCTATGCCGTGACGGATGCACTCGTCGATAACTCGATTCGTGCCTCGGCCCCAGACCTCGACAGCGCCCGTCCGATGAAAAGCCCCCGCTATCAACGGATTGGGGGGGTTGGAAGGGTGCGGGCCGCTCAGGTCAGCAGCGGTGAGCCCGGTTGGGAGTCGGCCCATGCTGCGGATCTCGATGCGGTCATCAAAGACCGCTATTGCGACATAGCCGCTCGGGTTTGAATAGTCCCGGTGCATTACTGCATTCAGGATCGCTTCCCGCAACGCCGCAGTCGGGACAGGAAACCGGTCTTCACGTTCAATGCGGCCCACAGGGAAGCGCGCCGAGAGCGGCATCATCCGTTCCAGCCAGGCCATCGCTTCTCGCACCATCGCAAACGCGTGCATGTGGTCCTGGCGGTTGTCCAGGATGTCACCGGTGATTCGGGTGCCCTTGAACCGGCCCAGTTTGAGCAGAGCCTGGGGGTAGTCGGCCGAGAATTGTGTTCCGTAGAGAATCTGAGCCGCTCTGAAGATGCGGCCATTCTTTCGCAACCCCAGCCGGTCCAGAATGTCGCCAGGGTCGAGGCTGGTTCCGGGGAGGGTACGGGGTCAGACCCGGACACTTGACAATTTAGAGCCAAGAAATCGCAGTTGAAGCGTGCCCTGATCCAGATGAACGGCATTCCAGGCAGCCTGGCACCGCGTCTGGAAGCGAGAGGACGGGTGTGAAGTCACCCTACGGTACGAGGAGTCTTGGGTGCACTTTCTTGGTGGATGGTCAGAGGTGTCTTTTGCAGAAGGCCCGGCCGGAACCG
>CALFHQ010000173.1 GCA_937876385.1 uncultured Pseudomonadota bacterium | reverse complement strand
GGCCCGGCAGATTCAGCATCGTCTCAAGATCGAACTGGAGTCCAACGTGGCCATGAAAGTGGAAGAGCGCAACGATGAATTCATCGTTTCTGGCCGTGGCTTGCTGCATTTGGGAATTCTCCTCGAGAACATGCGCCGTGAAGGGTTCGAGCTCACCGTGGGCAAGCCGAAGGTCATCTTGAAGCGGGACGCCACGGGGAAAACCGAGCCCATGGAAGATCTCGTCTTGGATCTGCCGACGGAACATCTGGGATCGGCCATGGCCCTCCTGGGGGACCGAAAGGCGGAGTTGAAGAAGATGGAGAACCGTGGGATGCGCACCCACCTGGAATACGAGGTACCCTCCCGAGGACTCATTGGAGTCGCCAGTCGAATGCTCACGGCGACCCAGGGGGAAGCCATCATGCACCACCGCTTCACCAAGTATGGACCTTACCGGGGTCCCATTGGTGGGCGCAGCAACGGGGTGATGATTGCCACCGAGTCCGGGCAGGTTACGGCTTATGCATTGGACCAGCTCGCCGACCGTGGGGTGATGTTTGTGCGGCCGGGAAATGCCGTTTACATGGGGCAGGTCGTTGGAGAGCACTGCAAGCCCAATGATATCCCGGTGAATGTGGTTCGGCAAAAGAAGCTCACCAACGTGCGTTCTGCCAACAAGGACCAAACCGTGGTATTGAAGGCGCCCCGTCAGATTACCCTCGAAGGAGCGTTGGAGTACATCGCCGACGACGAGTACGTGGAGTTGACTCCGGCAACCATTCGAATCCGCAAGCGCTACCTCATCGAGACCGACCGGAAGCGCTTCGCCAAGAAGCTCGAGGTTGAGATGGAGGGCTAGGGGCTCAGTCCCCTGGCAAGACTGTTCGTACTCCGGCTCCCCACCACTTCTTTGGCGTATCGGTGACCATCTTGATGAGGTCGCCGGTGGTGGTGTCCACAATGGCTATTTCGCCGTTTTCGTCGAAGGCCATGGCTCGTCCTGTCCACCCTGCAAGCCCATATACATAGTTCAGCCCTGCCAGTTTTCCCACTTCTCGAATGGCGTTGCCGGTGGTCGGATCGACCTCAATGAGGTAGTCTGCTGCCTCTTCAATCTTGTTTACCGAGGCGAAGGTGCCGACATCCTTGATGGAGTATGCGTCTCCGCTTGAGGTGTACAGTTCTCCGTAGCTTCCGAGCCGAGTGGCCACAAACTCACCGTCTACGCGGTCCAACCGGTACCAGTCTCCTCCACCGGAGATTCCCACCAGCACGTCATTGTCGGCATCGAGGACCCCTTTGGGAACGAGGGTCAAGGCGTTGAAGGCGTCGGGAAGTTCAGCCACCTTGTAACATTCGCCATTGTTCGTGTTGACCACGAAGAGCACTTTGGAGGATACACCGTACAGTACCCCCCGTCGGTCGATGGCAATATCAGTCATACGGTAGAAGTTCCCATCGCTTGGGAAATCGAAGAAGGCAACGAAATCAAGGGAATACGTCTTGACGCTCATGACCCAGAGTTCGTCGGCTGTGTGAGCGTAGACGTAATTGTCCAGGACGGTGCCGGGCTTGTCCGGGTCGTTGGGAAAGAGGTCGAATTCGTCGGGAATTCCATCTGCATCGGTGTCGTCGTATTGGTAGGGGTTGAAGTGATCGACGCTCCCGCGGTCGTTGTGACCCTGGTCGGGTGCTGCGTCTTCCCGTTGAGTGACTTCGTAGGAGTCGCCGCCGATGACCACGTCTCCGACGGTGTCGTTCTGGGGATTCGAATTGGATCCGCACGCGTTTGCGAGAATCAGACCGAAAGCCAAAACACCGATCCAAAGGCATCTAGATAGCTCCATGGAGCCCTCCGCTTTGGTTGCTTCGATTCCCCCAGAGGAAAGCATGCGAGGAAGGCGATTTCAAGAGGTTTCTGGGAGGTAGAGACCGACCGGAAACGCTTCGCCAAGAAAATCGAGGTTGAGATGGAGGCCTGAGGGGTCTCCGTCAAACGCTGCC
>CALFHQ010000172.1 GCA_937876385.1 uncultured Pseudomonadota bacterium | reverse complement strand
CTTTTTCGAGCGCGCATCTGCTGAACCAACTCCGTGGGATACTCGATTCGATACTGAACCTTGAAGATCTTCTTCTCGTGAGGCTTCAAGGTGAGGTGCCACTTGAGGAGCCCCTTGGAGTCAGGATCCTTGTCTCCGGAGACTTCGATGTCGTCGATTTCAATCTTTTCGTTCTCCGAGACGGGAATCCGGTCCGCCAGATCCACTGTCACCGGAGCGTTCGAGAGGTTCTCCACGGTGACAACCCAGGTGACCTTCATTCGGGTAGTCTTCTTGCGGTTGACTTCGCTGTGTTTGCGGTCCAGAACTCTGGACAGTTTCACCTGATCCGCTACTCCGAGGAACACCTGGAACGGTTCTCCTTCGGCGATGAAATCGATGTCGGTGTTTCCAAGAAAGGCCCCTTCGTGGAACAGGGCGACGGTTCCCGGCAACAGCGGTTGTGAACCATTATTCAGCATCTCCAGGGTGCGCACCGCGTTGAGGGATTGTTCAGGCACAGCGATGATGTTCTGGCTGGCGTTGAGGGTGGTCTTTCCAATGGGAATTCGGACGGTGTGTCCGTCGCTTCGAACCGTCGCCTGTCCTTCCCCGATAAAGTGAGCGGAGGTTCCCCGACTCTGCAAACGCTGGAAAGTCTGATAGGCGCGGCCTTGAGCCACCTGCAATCTCTCGAAATTGTCGTCGTAAACCTCCATCTGGTTTCCCAACGGGGCGTTTACTTCGTTCCACATGCGATTCTGCTGTTGGAAGGCTTCCTGGGCCCGGTCGAAAGACTTCTGCTGCTCTTGGGCGACCTTGGCAGCGGCTGCACTGCTACCCAGCTTGAGCGCTTCGAGTTGAGGAATTCTCACCGTTGCAGTGGACGACTGCGTGGAGAATCGAAGCTCAGCGTCGGTCCAATCTTCCCCGGAGGTTTGCGCCACGACAGCGTAAGAACTCATTTCCGCGCTGCCCGGATTGGCACCAATCACTCTCAGTTCGTGGACAGGCTCCCATGTCGCCCCCGGGAGCATGTAGGTCAAGGTGAGCTTTGAACGCCCCGTGCTGTTTCCCTGCACCGTTACCTGAACGGTGGTTTCCTCGAGATTTGTGAGGGTGTCAAGGGAGTTCAGCTTTCGCTGCCTGGCCATCAACTCGGGGGCCAGTTCGCGACGTCTTTCCTGGAGCTTGCGCCGCTCCGCTGCCACTTCCAGGAGAGAGTTGGAGACGAAATCTACGACCTTCTTGTAGTCATCAACATTGACCCCCTTGACCGCAGTGTCTCTGGGGATCTTCTCCATCGCAAACGCCCGGATGTTCTGAATTTGCGCGTTTTTCACGTTAAGTATCGCCAGCTCATCGTCGATGGTCGCCATCTGGTCGCTGATCTCCTGGACCTCCCGTTGGGCCTTCTGGTAGGCCTCATCGGTGGATCTCCCGACGTACTCTCGCTGCACCCTGACATCGATGATCCGACCTGCCTTGGCGGAAGGCAGTGAGACTCGGACCGTGGCGTCGTCCACCCAACCGGGGAGCTTGGTGAAGGAGTAAACCGCAGGCTGTTTGGAGAGATCCACCCGGGCTTCCCGAGCGACCTGTGCCCGGTCTGAATAGACCGTTACCGTGGTGATTTTCGAGGACAGCTCTTTGGGAGGTGCCGCTTCCGCATTGACGGCGGGGAGGGCCAGGGCTGTTGCCAGCAGTACCATGCAGATGGAACGTTTCATGAGGTCTCCTTTGTCATTGTCGTAGGACTAGATTAGCGCAAACAAAGCCGGTTGCATACGAACAACAAGTCCATGGGGTCTATTTTGTTCCCGAGATTTCACTGGACTCTGCAAACTCCCTTTTCTAACGTTGGGGCAACCTGATCGCTTCGGAGGTGGACGGTGGGGAACGAAGTCAGCGGGCGCAACCCGGGGTTCGATGTCCTGCGTGGAGGGGCATTGGCGTTGATGGTGATGGCCCACTTCTCCCGGACCATCCCAGCCACGGGCGGTGTGTCGGCGGGCATTTCCCTGGTGGGGGAGACGGCGCCGGCATTTTTCTTCTTCGCCTTCGGGCTGACTTTCGAGCGGTTCTTGCGAAAGCCATCGTCATTCAAGTGGCGCCAGACGGTGCTGTTTTTGTATGTAGCGGTGATGCACAACATCTTCCTTCGGGATTGGTACGTCTCCGACTTCCTGGCATTCTTGCTGTTGTGGCGAACAGTCCTCTGGGGAACTTCCACCTTGGGTACCTGGCACAAGAAGCTATGGACGTTCCTTTCCCTGGGAGTCCTGGTGGCGCTGGTGATAAGCCCTGAACCGATGATGCGGCGGGCTTTCCAAGGGGTTATCCCAGGCCCCTTCCCGCTCATGCCCTGGGGACTTTTCATCCTCGCCGGGTGGCTCCAGGGCCAGTTGTCCGTGGTGAAACGAGGCTGTGTGGGGGTGGGCGCAACTGCGTTGGGACTGGGACTCCTGGTCGGTGCCCAGTGGGGAGGATTTTCTTACTGGGAATTCGACAAGTGGCCCATGACGAGTTCCTATTTTCTCCTTCTTACCGGTGTCGGTCTCCTGACCCTCAGCGCCATCGAGTACCGACACCAGCGCCGGAGACTCCGGCTGTGGGAACCTGTGACCTTCTTGTCCAAGAATCTACTGTTGGCCACTGTGGTTCACTACGTACCGGTGATGATCCTCAAGGAAATCACCCCTCGATTGATACCCGTGGCCTCGCTCGACGGGAATCTGGGCGCACTGGTCATTGTGGCAGGTTCAGTGGTGTGTGTCGTCGTCACCTATTGGCTGGTCAGGCTCCTACTCCTGGTCTGGCAGCGGTTGCAGGGGACCCGTCCGCTGGAGGCCTTTGTTTCCGTCTACGATGTCGTCGCACTGGGTGGGATTGTCGTCTCGGCTGTGTGGTTGGGAGCCAACGGTATCAACGGCATGCAGGAGCTGGGGGTGGGTCGATGGGTCCAGGTGCTGCGGATTCCCGTTTGGGGAATGATGGTGGTTTTTGCCCTGGTGATGCAGTCCAAGCGGAAGACAGCCCGCTGACCGCGACCTTGCCTTCCTCTCCCTCGTTGGGTAGTCTCAGGCAGTTCAACCACGTTAGGAGTTGCGCATGAATCGAAACCTCTTCTTGTTGCTGTTTCTGGCGGTTGCGCTGTGTTGCCCGACTCCGTTGCTGGCTCGAAGCAACAACCCTGTGGAAGGAGGGCTCATCCTGGGATTGGAGTATTTCACCCCGTTGCCTTCGTCCTCCATGCACGACATGCTCTATCCAAACCTCGGCATCTACATCGACCGGGAGAGCTTCTATCTGGAAGCAACCACTGCTGTTCCTTTTCTGTTGGCTGACGGAATCGTGGGAGCGATTCGTTTTCTGTCGGGTGTGGATGCTGCTCCGCCACTGTGGGGTGTACTGAACAATTGGGACGACAATCCCGGTCGGCTCAAGATGTTGTCAGCGAACTACCGATATTCGGTTTGGAAATCTGGTCGCCACAAGTTCGACGCAGGAGGGGTCTTCGATGTCTGGTGGTTGACCCCCTTCATCCAGGGAAAGTCGTTGGGGAACGTGATGTTCAACGTCGGACCGACAGCGGGCTACGGCTATCATGGGGACATCTTCGCACTGACTGCTGCCGTACAGACCGGCCTGGGGATGGGGGGATTCAGTCTCCTCAATCCCTTCGCAGGGTTCGAGGTCTTTGGCCGTTGGCAGGTGGCGGATTGGTTCGGCCTCTACCTCAAGGGGTTGGTGCGAGCCCAGAGCTTCGACTACAGCGGCCACGAACCCAACGACCCCACGGTGGACCCTAGAATCTACGACTTGCGGGAGTGGGAAACGATGTTTCAGGCTGAGGCTGGCTTCGTCATCGGGCTCTTTCGCTAGCAACCGTAGAGGGTTCCAACCGGGACAGTGAATCCAGAAGAGGAGAGCTCATGGCGAAATGTGTGGCGATTGTTCTGTCTATCTTGGGGGCCCTGGGCCTCCTGGAAGCCTCTCCGGCCCTGGGACAGGAGCCTCTAATGGTGACTGACCGCCCCGAATTTACCGAAAGCGCGGCCGCAGCACCGGCCGGATACCTGCAGGCGGAGATGGGTGCTCGGGTGGAGGGGGATTCGAGTTTCCAGTCGGTTGGGGGACCCAGTCTTCTGGTTCGAACCGGGGTTATCGATTCGGTTATGGAGGGTCGCTTTGAGATCCCTTCCATCTCTTACATGAAGCGGGAAGATGGCAGTTTCGAAACCGACTACGGGATGGCTGGACTCGGACTGAAGGTTGTTTGGCCCATTACCGACGACTTCGTGCTGGGTCTTCTTCCCCGCATCGCTTCCCCGGTGAAACTGCGGGTCTTTCAGCAGGTTGGGATGGAGCTGAGCGCCAATGCCATCTGGGCATGGACCATCAACGACCGTTTTTCCCTCGCCGGGAATGTCGTCTTCTTCCTCAACGGCGTCGCTGCCGACGAGACCGATGTCAGCGTCTCTTACGCCGTCAGCGTCTCTGCCGGGTACGCCGTCACCGACCGCTTCGGAGTTTTCCTCGAGAGCATCAACCGCCTGTACGAAGGGGGAGAATACGTTCCGCAAGCGGATGCCGGGGGAACGTTCAAGGTCACCCGGAACTTCCAACTGGATGCCTACGTGGGTGCCCGAGTTGATGGTCCAGCGGATGGTTGGTTTGCTGGGGGAGGGCTGGCAGTTCTATGGTGAGATGATGGAGGCGTCGATGCCGACGTCTTCTTTCAGCCTTCGTTGAGCCAGACGCACATATTCCTCGTCCAACTCCACTCCGATGAACTTTCGGTTTGTTTCCACCGCAGCAATGGCCGTGGAGCCCGAACCCAGGAAGGGGTCGAGGACGACGTCGTTCTTGAAGGTGTAGAGCTCGATGAGTCGTCGGGGGAGGTCCACCGGGAAGGG
>CALFHQ010000171.1 GCA_937876385.1 uncultured Pseudomonadota bacterium | reverse complement strand
ACACCTTCGTGAGATGTGGGGATCCGCCAGGGTCCGAACCCCAGTGAAAACGGATTCGCATCCAGTGGGTGGAACCCGGGGTTGGGAACGCTCGCGGGCGCAGCCAAGGACGAGGAGCATGGCCGAGCAACTGACCGCCGAAGCGTCTATGCTTCTACAGCGCTGGCCGGACGCACCGCACCGACCCTTTTTCCGCATTGTCTCCGGCACCAAGCCACCCATGGCTGAAGGTAACCCCGTATCCAGCGTGGTTTGCACCGTCGAAGGTGTCGTCAAGATGAGACGACGACCAGTAGTAGTCGCAATCACCCTCCAACTCTACCAGCCAGTAACATCCGTCAGCGGGACCTTCCCCGAGGGGATACCCGTCGCAACGGTCCTGGCTCCAGCAATACTCGTAGCTATCGCAGTCGTCAGACAGGCTGCAGACCCCACCGACGACATTTCTGGGACATCCCATGAGAAGAGTTCGTAGTTCTCCGATGGTGGGAAGGAGCCAGTCGGAGTATCCGGCCGAGGTCAGGTCGTTGCAGTAGTTCTCGGACTCCTGCTGAGTCATTTGCATACTGGCCGTTGGGGGATTCTCCCACATGAGGCCGGTTTCGGGATCAACCCAGAAGAGGTGTTCGCAGATTCCGTTAAGGCACTGAGCGTCCGAGTCACAGGCACCGCAGACCCCGCCGCATCCGTCGCCGCCGCACTGCTTGCCGTCGCAGTCAGCGCTGCAGCAGCTAGCTGGCTTGCTTTGTATCCATCCGTCAGGGAGGCAAAGAGTTGGAAAGAGCCACAGGGAATCGGGGTGCTTTTCAGCAGAAGCCCAGGTGAAACTGAGGCTGCAAGTGCGTTCTTGAACACATTCCACAAACTCTGCGGAACCTCCGTCCGGGTCATCGTTCCACACGGCACATGCGTTGGGCATGGACCAGCCCTCGATAGGCATGCACAGGTCAGATTGCTGGCACTCCTGGGATGTGAGACTGGCACAGGAGGCTCCGTCCTTTTCCACCCGGGAGTCTTCTTCCGCAAGGTCCGGCGATGCCTCGTCTGCCGGCTCACAACCTGGGGCCGCGAGCGTTGAAATCAGACAAAGTACCAGAACCCAACTACCCCTCATGTCTACCTCCTTTTGCTGGACTCGATCTTTCCCACTGCAGAATACGATTTGCAATGCACCGAGACAAACTCAGAATACAGTGGGGAGTATTTCTACAAAACAAGAGGCGGAATTGTGATGAAGAAAGGACGAGCGCGCTACTTCGAAGCTTTTGACCGGGGCCGCCGCACTGTACATCACCAGCACACCTTTGGTGTGCGCATCGCAGCGCCGTTGGTGCAACGGTGCCTTGGGCCTAACGGTCCAGGCTGTCGAGGGGGTCCACTGCGTCCAGACGCCACTGCTCTCCCGCCAGCATGGAACCGTCCGGCGACGAGTTTGCATCGACACGTTCCTTGCTTTCTGCTAGTTTCGGCATCATGGAAACGCCTCGAGACTCCTTCAATGTGCGCAACGGCATTGGCATTCTGCTGTTGTCTGTAGCGACCGTTGCCGGGGTCTTGTTCGCTCTGCTCGCAAGACCCCTACCCCCTTTGATCTGGCAAGGAATTCGGCCGGGTATTTTGGGGATGGTGTTGCCTGTTGCTTTGGCCTTTGCGGCGTTTTCTGGGGTGCTTCCTCCTCGAACTCCCGGGAAGAGGCTGTGGGGGCATTTCTTGTTTCTGGGGCTGGTGGCGACACCCATGACTGTGGGGCAGGACTACACCGTGCCCCTGGCGTGGACCTTTCGATGGTTCCTGCTTACTGGGAGTGGTTTGGGTGCCTGGGCCTGGTTCGTCCTGTTGGGGGCGACGCTGCTCGTCCTGGTGGGCTTGTTGGTTGTGGACAAGAGTGTCTCTCGGATTGTCTCCCGGGTGCTTTTGGGCTTTGTCATCGTTGTGACTGCCGTAGACCCCCTGTTGCACTGGGCCTGGTTTGGATTTGGCGGTGCCGTGGCGTTGGGTTCTTTGGCAACACTCGTGGCCGGAGGCGGACTGGCCCTATGGGTCTTGTGGGTGCCCTGGCGTTGGGTTCGTGACGACGAAAGTGCACGCTTTCCTCTCCCCCAGTGGTTGCCGGAAGCGTCGGTCCTGGTTGTTGCTTCGATAGTCTACCTGGCTGTGAAGGGGGAGACCCTTTCCTACTCGGCCACGGATGAAAATGTCTACTTCTACGCAATTCTGTCGGTGGTTCGAGGGGAGGTGCCCTACCGGGACTTCTTCTTTGCTCATCCTCCGTTGCATCTCCTCTTGCCGGCTTTGTTGGTGAAGCTGTTTGGAGGGGGCTTTGTCTTACTGAAGTCCCTTTCGGCTGTCTTCTCTCTCTTCTCTGGTTGGTTTCTATACGCGGCGGTGCGAAGGCGCGGTGGAATTGTCGCCGGGATTCTGAGCACGCTGTTCTTCTGGTTTGCCATGGAGCAGCTCCAGGCCTCCACGAACCTCACCGGAATCAATTTGACGGTGATGTTTGTGGCTGCCGCTTTTGCTTTGGCGGTGTCGGGGCGGGGCTTGTGGTCTGGGGTGGCCGGTGGGGCCGCTGTGCTCACCGGGGTGTATGCGGTGGGACCGATACTGGGCTTGCTTCCTGCCCTGGCCCTCGTTGGACGTCGAGACGTGTGGCGTTTTTTGTTGGGCTTTGTCGGGGTGGCTTTGGGTGGGCATTTGCTGTTTGGATGGCTTTTCGGGGATGCCTATTTCAGTCAGGTGTTCTTGTATCACTTCTTGAAGCCAGCGGCAGAGGCCGGGTTTGTCTCTCCAGGATGGATCGATTTGGTAGCCCTGGCGCTGCTGGGGTTGGGATTGGTGGCGTTTGCGGATGCCGTCCGAGTCGCTTCCTTGAGACGTGACGTCGGTGCCCGAGCTGTTCCCATGGCCGTAGGGTTGGGGCTTGTTGTCGGGGGGGTGGTGCTGACCTACTGGACCCATGGAATGTCAGGTTCCGCCGGAAGTGCGTTGGGGGCAGGGAACGTCTTGTCGGGAATTGCCCTTTTCTACCATGACTTTGATCTGTTCATCGAGGGGAAGGAGTATCTTCGATTTGCGTTCTTCCATGATCACTTGGTGTGGGCACCTGTGGCCTTGCTGGCGGTCGCTGGTGGGGCTCTGGTTCTTCGCAATCGGACGCTGCGCCCGGATGGTATCTTGATGTTGGCTGGATTGGGACTGGCTTTGGCGGCGGTGGCGGAACTGGCCCTGCTGCAGGAGACGTTTACCTTCTACTTTGTCCTGGTCATTCCCGGATGTGCAGTGGCATTGGGGCTGTTTTGGGGGACGCTTGCCCGGTGGGTAGGAAACTTGCACGACGAGCCTTTCTGGAGAAACGGGGTGGCGGGGCGAATTGTGGTTATCGGGGTGTTGTTGGTGTGCGCCTGGGTGGGCACTGGTTTCGTTCCTCGGACTCTGGCCATTGGAAAAGAGCGTTTCCCCGAGGAATCCACCCAGGTGGCTTCTCTAAGATGTTACGACATCAAAGACAACGTTGAATCCCCCTTCTCGGGGTTTGTGCAGCAGGTGTTTCTGGATTCCTGTCGCCTCCAAGGCAGCAGTGAGCCTGGGATCTACCACGCCCTTTGGAAGAAGAAGTGGTTCTTGTCGGTAGCTCCCGAGGTTGCTCGGTACGTTGCCGAGCACAGCCGGCCTCAGGAGACCCTGGTTGGCAGCTCGTTGGTGGCGCCGTTGGTGGCGTTGTTGGCTGACCGGAGGATCGCGGCGGGGTATGTGGACACCAATGCCAAACGGTTCAAGGCCGGAATGACCGCCGATGCAGATGCCTGGCTGGCTGTACAGAAGCGCTTCCCCGATTGGAGCGAGCTTCGCTGCAAGGTGCTGGCCGTCGAGATGG
>CALFHQ010000170.1 GCA_937876385.1 uncultured Pseudomonadota bacterium | reverse complement strand
GACCGCTTCCATGATGCCATCGACGCCGACAACATCGGAATCACCGGACACTCTTTTGGTGGATTCACGTCCATCCTTTGCCCCTACGAAGACGACCGCATCAAGGCCTCCGTGCCGATGACCCCCAGCACCTACGCCGTCCCCCTACTGGGCCACGAATTCAAGGACTTCCCCATTCCCATCCTGATGATGACCGGCACCCAGGACCGCACCCTCGAAACCGACGTCGAAATGGCCCCGGCGTACGAGCAAATGCCGGCACCAAAATCCTACTTCGAGTTGTACAAGGCGGGACACTACTCCTACACCGACATCTGCTCATTGGATCTTCTCAAGCTGGCAGAGGAGCTGGACTTTGGGGATGCCGAGGACGCCCTCTCCGACGGTTGTGGAGAAGACAATATCTCGGTGGACATCGCCCACCCCCTCATCAACCAATTCGCCGTTGGTTTCTTCAACTACCACCTCAAAGGCAGCACCGATTCCAAGAAGTACTTCGACGCAGCCGCTGCCGAACCCCACAGCGACATCCTCCTCTACAAGATAGAAGAGTAAGAGCGGGCAATCCGCAATCCGCAGCAATCCGCAATCCGCAATCCACACAGCTCGCCGCCAACGGCTCAAGGTGACTGTCGATTGAAATGAATTGGGGGAGGAACCTGCAGGAGGGGGGGGGGAGAGAACTACTTCGCTTCGTCTTTCTTCTCGTCTTTCTTCTCGTCCTTCTTCTCGTCCTTCTTCTCGTCTTTCTTCTCGTCCTTCTTCTCGTCCTTCTTCTCGTCTTCCTTTTTTGCCTCTACGCCCTTCTCTCCCGCACCCTCTTTCTCAGTGCTGAGAGCCTTGATGCGTTCTTGGGTCTCTTTGGCGTTGTAGTTCCCGAGGAACATGATGAGGGCTTCGAGGCGCTGGTTCCACGCACCCACGCCGTCGGCCTCTTTCTTGTCTTCCATGTCTCGACCCTGCTTGAGCAGAATCTGCAGTTCAGCCAAGGTGCTCTTCTGATCCACCCGGCCAAGGCGCTCGAAGGCCAGCATCAGGACTCGGCGCAAGTCGCCGTACAGTCCGTCATTGTAGGGAAGGGTTCGATAGACGGCGGAGATGATGTCCAACGCAGCCTTGCGTTCTTCGGCCTTCTTGTACTTCCACGTGCTGATGACGAGGACCGCCTTGGTTCGCGCCATGGCGCCGATGAAATCCATGAACCGCTGGTCAGCCTGGGTTCCGTACTTCTCACGCATCTTGTCGGGGTCAAGGATCTCTCTCGGGATGGTTCCCTGAGCTACTCTCATGTAGCAATCCAGGTCGTCCTTGCAGGTTTCAAGGGTCTTGAGAAGAACCTGAACGTCCACTTCTTCGATCTTGTCGGTGATGTGTTCCGGGTGTTCCTGGTCGCCGAAGAACTCATCGAACCCTTCCACGAACAAGTCGTTGAAGCGGTCGAGATCCTTGTAGCTCATTCCATAGATCAGCGGCTGCAGGAAGCGGATGACGAAGTCCGACTCGCGGGCGGGGGGATCAATGTCGGCCTTGGCGCCGGCAGCCACTCCCATCTCTTCATCGTCAACATCCTGATTCTCAACCTGGAAGATCACTCGGAAGAGCGCATCGGCGGAGGTCTGAGTCTGGTTGAATGCCATGGCCAGGGCCAACTGCAGTCGTGCCGAACCTTCCACTTCTCGGTCTCGCATCACATGCACGGCGAGGTCTTCCACACCGGGGTGCATAACGGACATGAGTCCCCAGGAATCGAACTTGATCCGGTTATTTCGGACAATCTCCCATTCCTGGCGAAGCTCTTTGGGCATTCCGGCAGGGGGAATAACCGGCTTAGCAATGTCTTTGATGAGAGCTTCAGCAGATCGCTCGTCTCTCAACTGGGCAAGCAGCATACGAATCCAAATCCCATCCCGCCATTTCCAGCCCTGAAGGCCGTTGGTGACAGCGAACTCTTCCATGTACCGAACCGCCTCATCCCCGGGCTTCGAGTTGATGATAGCGAGGAGGAAAGGAACCGCCGGTGTACCAATCGAAAGGAGGGAATGCACCGACTCCTTGAGCACCTTGCCGTCGGCAATGAACAGCCCCTGGATAAGAGCCTGAATGGCGGCATCCCGGTTCTCCGAGTCGACATCAGCGAGGGCTTCGGCAGCAATCTGGTTGACGTCCACTCCCTGGGTCTCGGGACTTCGGGTCAGCAGCTTGATGAGTACAGTCGCCGGCACTTCGTTGGCAGCATTCAACTGTTCTTTGCCCACGAGTGCGTTGACGATTCTCGCATACGCCTGCTCATACTGGGGCAGAGCACTGGAAAGATCGTCTTCGAGAATCTTCACCATCTGCTTCTTGATCTCCGGAGCGCGCACTTTCCACTCTCCAACCAACGAAGCAGCGATGGGAGCCGTCTCGGGGTCCTGGAGGGCCAGGATGAGGAGCTGGTTGTATTCACCCTTGATGTCCTTGAACTTAGCAGCTTCTCGCTCGAACTGTTTGGCGCTGGGTTCCCAAATCTCCGAGGCGACGCGAAGGATATCCTTGCGGTACTGCCCCTCATTGGCCGCCCACAGTGTGTCTGTGAACGCCTCCATGGCCCCCTGGCATTTCAGCTCGGAAATCTGTTCGAACACCGCCCCGGGATTCTGACCATGCAACTGGGTGACATATTTACTACAATCACTCTCCTCGCCATGGGAGCATCCGAGTAGTAGCCCAACACCGAGCGTCAACACTAGGAATCGCCTCATAATCTGCCCCTCCGCAAGCATCTAATGCAGATACCTCAAACAAATTAGGCTTTACTATAGCGGCGGCTCCGGGGGCAAGTCAAGGATGAAAACAGGTTTCTTGGAAGCGGCTGAACCCATGAAATATCGCCGCTTTTTCTTTGGAAAACCCGAGGCTTGTTGTTATCGTTGCAGAGAAGTCCCATTTGATGTCGGTTCAGTTCGCAGGCACTAGTGGCTCGGCCACACCAAATGGAGCCAATCCACCGGGAGGCGGTATGAAAGAGGGCTTTTTGTGGCGTGACCTCGCCGGAAGTGCCAACGACGATCTGCTGGACGTCGACGTTGTTCGCGGGCAGCTACGTGTCGTACGGGCAATCCTGAGCGAACTCGTCGACAACCTGCCCGTGGGCATCTTCTGCCTGGATGACCGCACGAATCAGTTCCTCCTGGCCAACCGGGAATTCGAGTCCATCACGCAATACAACCGCAAGGAACTCGACAAGCTAAACTATATCGATGTCGTGGCACCCGAGGACAGAGAGCGAGTCGCCGAAATCCGGCGACGGAGGCTCTCCGGGGACCCATCCCTCCCCTCCAAATACGAAATGCTCGTCATCACCCGGCACGGAGACCGACGGGTCGTAGTCTTTTACTCCGACGTGGTCCCTTTTAAGGACATCATTCTCGGAGTCGCCCGGGACGTTACCAACGAGAAACTCATGGTGGACCCCCTCCTCAACACACAACGAGCCGACAGCCTGGCGTCGCTGGCCGGGGGGCTGGCCAGCGAGTTCAACAACCTGCTGTCTGTAATCTCCGGGTACGCACAACTCGCTATCACCCGGTCCCAGCAACGCCCCGCACTGTTGGAGCCTTTGGAACTCATCCAGGAAGCCGTCGGCCAGGCCGTAGGCCAGGTGAACTCCCTCCTCTCCTTTGCCCGCCGGGGCAACAACGCCATGGAGTCTGTGGATATCGGCCACACTCTCAACGAACTCCTCTCTGCACTCCCATCCATGGCCCCTGGGGGCTACACCATTCGCACCGAGAACATTGCAGGAGCAAGTCAAGTCCGAGGAGATGCCTCCACCCTGGAGCAAGCCTTCTTGAACCTCCTCGTCAACGCCGTGGAGGCCCTCCCAGATGCGGCGG
>CALFHQ010000169.1 GCA_937876385.1 uncultured Pseudomonadota bacterium | reverse complement strand
GAACTGTGCGGCTACGTCGCCAAAAGAGACAGAACCCTTCGCACCAGCCACAAAGACATCTGGGTGGCGGGGGACTGCGCAGGAATCGAGGAAGCCTCGGCAGCGATGGTGGAAGGGCGTATCGCGGGATTGGACGTGGCTCGCTCTTTGGGACGGGTGGAAGAAGGAGAGTACGCAAAGCGGTTCGAACACTACTGGGGACGCCTCTCAAACCTGCGGGCCGGAGAAGTCGGAGAGAAGATCTGCGCTGGAATTTCCCAGGCGATGGTGCACCGGTGGGAGGAGTAACCATGGACCAACGAACTCGGCTCTATTACAGCGGAGTGCTGGTGGAACCCAGAGAGGGTGCAACCCCCCCGCCACTGGAGCTTTGGGAAGGAAAGAAGAACGGCCTCGTGGTGGTTGAATGCCCCCAGTCAATCCCCTGCAATCCCTGCCACACAAGCTGCCCAACCGGGGCCATCGTCCCCTTCAAAGACATCAACGATGTCCCTAAGGTGGACTGGAGTCTGTGCACCGGCTGCGGCATTTGCGTCGCCGCATGCCCTGGATTGGCTTGCTTTGTCGTGGACCTGGCAACTGGCGACGAAAGCCGGGCCCGCTTGAAACTGCCCTTTGAATTCCTTCCAAAGCCAACAAAGGGAGAGGAAGTAACCCTCCTGAATCGGGTGGGGGAAGATGTGGGCCGAGGGACCGTCGTTCGAACCACCGAACCTCTTAGGGACCGAACTACCGTTGTGCATGTCGATATCCCCAGGAATCTCGCCAACGACGTTCGAGCCATACGCCTCAACAGGAGGGGATGATGGAACGACCCAGCGACAAAATCATCGTCTGTCGATGCGAGGAAGTAACCCTGGGAGCGGTGCGACAGTGGATCGCCGAGGGATACCACACCTTCGACGAACTGAAACGCATCCTGCGAGTTGGAATGGGACCTTGCCAGGGCCGGGGATGCCGAGAAATCGTCCTGCGGGAGATTGCCGCAATGACCGGAAAGCAGATGTCCGACATTCCCCCCGGAAGCTTCCGCCCCCTCACCCGTCCCGTCAAAATCGGGGCAATCGCCGACGATGGAGGGGAATGATGGAGTGGACCAACACCGCAGATGTCGTGGTCATCGGAGCCGGCATCCAGGGCACCGCCATCTCCTATTACCTTAAACGCCGAGGGGTGGAGAAAGTCGTCGTTCTCGACAAGTCAACGGTGTGCTCCGGGGCAACCGGGCGATGCGGGGCGGGAATCCGCGCACAGTGGGGCACCGAGATGAACTGCCGCCTGGGATTGGCCTGTGTGGAAAAATTCGAAGGACTCTCCCAAGAGCTGGGGATGGACATCGGACTCAACCAGTCCGGATACCTCATGGTGGCCTACCAGGACAAAGAGTGGGAGCAACTCCAGAAGAACGTGACCCTCCAGAATCGCTTGGGAATAGCCAGCCGAGTGGTGAATCGTGAAGAGGCCAACGAAATCTGCCCAGGGCTGGGCGCCCCAGACGCCTTGGGATTCACCTTCCACGCCAGAGACGGGCACGCAGACCCCTTCTTGACCACCTTCGCCTACCACAAACGAGGCAGGGAACTCGGGGTCATCTACCACACCGGCACCACGGTGACCGATATCAAGGTGGCCAACGGGAAAGTCTTTGGAGTCGTCACCGACAAAGGTCATATCGACGCACCGGTGGTCATCAACGCGGCCGGAGGGCACTCCCAGTTCATCGCTTCCATGGCCGGGGTGCAGCTCCCCCTCTTCTCAGAGCGCCACGAGATCATTATCACCGAGCCGGTGGATGCAGGCGTCTGCCCACCGATGCTCATGAGCTTCTCTGGAAACTATTACATCCAGCAGCGCCCCCACGGCTCCATCATCGCCGGATGCAGCCCCGCCGGACACCCCCAAGACTATGAACTGGGGACTAGCTGGCAATTCCTCCAGCAGATGACTCGCACCATGCTGGCCGTCCTGCCGAGAACTCGGGGAATGCGCATCGTTCGCCAGTGGTCGGGGCTGTACAACATGTCCCCGGATCGCCAGGCGGTGCTGGGGGAAGCCGACGACGTCACGGGATTCTTTGTGTCAGTAGGATTCTCCGGGCACGGATTCATGTTTGGGCCCGTCACCGGGGAGATCATCGCCGACCTCGTGGTTGGGCGTGAGCCGGAAATCAATGTGGATATGCTTCACTACCGTCGCTTCCAGTTGGGTGAACTGATTCTGGAGCCCGCGGTGGTCTAGCTGGGGCAGGGAATCGGCGAATGGTCGAATTCCGACCCTTTTTTTGTTGACCTGTTTCAACTGGTGAGTATTGTCTTCGTCGAAGTGGCGGGGAGAGTGGAACCCCGCCCGTTGAAACGAATCTATGGAGGTTGATAATGCCCAGAGTCATCACCGATGATTGCATCGCCTGTGGAACCTGTCTTCCCGAATGCCCCGAAAGCGCCATCCTGGAAGGGGACCCCATTTACACCATCGACGCAGACCTTTGCACGGACTGCGGCGTTTGCGAAGAAACTTGCCCCACCGAGGCGATTCACGAAGCGTAGGCGAGTTCGAGTCGTCTAGACTCGATTTCCAGCATCAAATCAGGCCCTGGTTCCCTTGCGGAACCGGGGCTTTGGTCTTTCTACACCCATCCTCCAATGTCTGAGGCTGATTCCACCAGCCAATTTTTTGCAGACCGCCCCAAATGGCCCTAGAGTCGTACCGCAAGTGGCTGGAGACTCAACACATGGCGCAGTCCAACGAATTCAAGCATTTCTGTCCCCGTTGCCGTCGGCACTACGAAGCCGATCGGACAGTATGCCCCCGGGATGGCGAACGACTCTTGTCGGTTCCCATGGTTCTCCCCCGCCCGGGAAGCGTCTTCGACAAACGCTATGTGCTCCTGGAGACCATCGGAAAAGGGGGAATGGCGACCATCTATCGAGGGTGGGACGTCAAGCGTAAGAGCCAATGCGCACTCAAAGTCCTCAACACCCGGTTCTCTTCAGAAGAGCGAGCTGTCGGCCAGTTCTTCACCGAAGCCCGCATGGCTCGACGCCTGAAGCACCCCAATATCGTGGACATTTACGACTTCGGTCGCACTGACGTCGGCTACCTCTACATCGCCATGGAGCTTCTGGAAGGGAAAACCCTCTCTCGACTGGTGCGTGGAGGCGGAGCCCTCCCCATTGCCAGGGCCACCCGCCTGTTTGCACAAATTGTGGACGCTCTACACACCGCCCACGCCCGGGGAACCGTCCACCGAGACTTGAAACCGGAAAACGTCTTCGTTTGCGAGGAAGAAGGGCGAGAAGTTGCCAAACTCCTGGATTTCGGAATTGCTCAGTTCGTCGGAACGCTGAACTACACGTCCCGAGAAATCTGTGGAACCCCTGCCTACATGAGTCCAGAGCAGATTCGAGGCAAGACCCCTCGAGTGGAATCGGATCTGTACTCCGCCGGGGTTGTGCTGTTCGAAATGGTCACCGGCCGCCAACCCTTTACCGGCGCCTCGCACCGGGAGATCCTCAAACGACAGTTGAAGGCTAGACCGCCTCGACTCAGCCAGCAGGTTGAAGCCGGAACGAAAGCCCAGCCACTGGAAGATTTGGTCGAACGCCTCATGCGAAAAGACCCCGAGTTGCGCCCCCGTGATGCGGAAACCCTGCGACGGGACCTCAACGAGGCGTGCGAACTCATGGGAATCGAGGCTCCTTGCTCCCTTCCCGCCATCCGACTGGACACAGTGGAACCAACAAGCCTCCCGGTGATCTCCTACCTCGGCCTCGACAATCTCATGGCCGATGCCCGCAGCCACTGCGCCATGAACTCGGAGAAACTGGAAGAGATTCTGAACACCACAGTGCGCCCGGCCATTCGCCTGGCAGAAGACCGCACCGCTGGAAGCCTCGATTCTCCGAGGCCCTTGCTCGTCCCCATCAAAAAGTCGCACTCCTCTCCCGATTGCCTGGTGGAGAGCTACTCACTTCTTCATGTCCGCTTCCTGCCTACCGAAGAAACCGAAGAAGATGTTGAAGAACTGCGATACTCTTTGGGAACCCCGCTGGAAGCGTGGTTCCAACGAGTGGAAGAGCTGGGAGGCCTGGTTTGCTACGATTCAGGAAGCGACCTCAAGGTCCTGTTTGGATACCTCACAGACGACGACGACTACCCCTTGAAAGCGGTGGAAGCAGGAATGCTGGTGAGCCGTGAAGTGGAGAGCTATCGTGCGACCCACTCCATTCCCTGCACCGTCCAAGCCGGTGTCGCCACAGGAACCGTCTACGCCGACGCTGCCGTGGAAGGACCCCTGGACTGGATAATCAAAGGGTCTCGAATCGACCTTGCTGTTCGCTTGAGCCGTCTGGCCCCTCCAGGTGGCGTGATTACCTGCCAGGAAACGGCGATGCACGCACAGCCCGATGCCAAAATGTGCGCCCTCGAACCCCTCTCCACAAGAGGAGGGGAGATCATCGAGACCTTCTTGTTGCAAGGACTGGCGCAGGAATCACAGACGCACATCGAAATCGACCTCGAAAGCATCTTCCAAGACAATCAACAAGCCTCCGCCGCAGACAGCAAGTTCACACAGTAGACCGGGCCGTCTTTCCCAACCCCGCATTCTACCCACTGGATCCGCATCCACCATTCTCTGTCTTGCCGTCTTTCCACATTACTCGCACCTCTCTGATTGGTGGTTTGCTTCCCAAAACCGAGTCCTCTATAATGGACCCGATTCACGAGCATTGAGGGTAAACAATGATACCTAAGCACAATCTCCATCCAACTTCGCTCACAAACTTCTCTCGAAGTCTGTGAGCTTCGTCGTGA
>CALFHQ010000168.1 GCA_937876385.1 uncultured Pseudomonadota bacterium | reverse complement strand
AGCACGATGCCATCGAGTGGGCCTACATCCCCCACTTCTACTACAATTTCTATGTCTACAAGTACTCCACCGGGCTCATGTCAGCCATCGTCTTCTCTCAGCGAGTGCTGGAAGGCAAGCCGGGGGCGTTGGCTCAATACAAGAACTTCCTCTCGTCGGGTGGGTCGGACTATCCCCTGAATATTCTCATGAAGTCGGGCATCGACTTCACGTCACCGGAGATTGTCCAGTCCACCTACGATCTCTTCGAAAGAACCCTGGATGAAATGGAAGCTCTCTTGAAGTAGTCGGCTGGACTCAGCCCCTTTCCACGATATCAATCTGCATCTCCGGGGGATGCTCCAAGGTGTGGTGCACGGTGCAAGACTTCGCCAATCGCTCCACGGAGATTCGCTGCCGTTCGTTGAGGGTGGCGGGGACATTGACCTGAACCTGGAACGCTCCCACTCGGCTGGGGTTTCGAGCGCCCGTGCTGGTGATGTCGATGGTGAGTCCTTCCGCCTTGAGTTCGTTTCGTCTCAGATAGTCCACCACGAAGACGCCAACACAGGTTGCCAGGGAAGCGCTGAGCAGCTCCACCGGCATCATCCCCTTGTCTTCTCCAACGGGCACGGGCTGGTCCACGACGATTTTGTGTCCACGAGATTCCACTTCAAATTGGTATCCATCTGTCCATGTAACTTTCATGACGCACCTCCATGTCATTGCGTTGGAGCCCACTGAGCCAAAAAGGTTTCAACTGCTTTCCTTCCTCCACTAAGGGTTTTATCTTTTGTAGCGAGAGAAAGTGTGACATAATCGCCGGTCAACCTGGACCTGTTTTTCAGGTCAACGGATAGCGGTGGAGGAGAAGAAGGGTCCCCATGAAGCTCAAAGCCCTCTATGAAGCGGCAGTGGCCGCCGGAATGAGCCACGACCCCCGTGGCGATCAGGAAGTCAAAGACCAACTCGCCGAGACCCAAAGGGCCTTCGACAACGCCTCGGGGCACAAGAAGAAGTGGTTTGACCTTGAGAGCCTGAAGAACCCGTACGCCGATACTCGAATTCTGGCTGGTACGGGGGAAGAGGAAGTGCGTGGTGTGTTGGTGGGCATCGACATGGGGGTGGGAGAGGTGGTTCTCGCAGACCGCTTGAAGGAGCGAGGGACGACGGTGGACCTGGTTTGGGCTCACCATCCGTCTGGCCCGGCTCTGTCTCGCCTCTACGATGTCATGGGGATGCAGGCCGAGATGTTGGCCTCCCACGGGGTTCCCATCAGCACGGCGCAGGCCCTCACCGAATCCAGATCTCGGGAAATGGAGCGTCGCCTCATGCCGGGAAACCACACCCAGAGCGCAGACGCTGCTCGTTTGCTGGGGCTGGC
>CALFHQ010000167.1 GCA_937876385.1 uncultured Pseudomonadota bacterium | reverse complement strand
AGGGGCCTGTTCCCATGAACACGCCGATGTGGCCTGCTTGGGCCAGATGGGTTCTGACTTCGGCTTTGGGGGCCAGCTCTTTGAGAGCAAAGACCTGCTCCGGTGGCGTGATGTGATCTCGGGTTCCCCCCACCAACTCGATGGGCATCTCGAGATTCGCCAGGGAAACTCGCTTCCCCTCGATTTCAAGGACCCCTCGGGCCAACCGGTTCTCCTTGAACAGCCACTCCACCGCTTCCAGGTAGAGCTTCCCCGCTACGTCCTTGTTCAGTCGATACCAGTTTCGCAGGCGGCGGTAGCGATCCACAAAATCGTCATCCAACGACCGGACATACAGCGTTGCCGGGTTCAGGAAGTAGCGCTCCACGGGTCGCAACATGTCGAACCCTGAGGCGAGCAGTCTTCCAGAAGCAACTCCCCCTCCCATGGCCACGAAGTTTCGATACCACATCATGGGCATCCCGTAGGTAAACAGGTGCAATACGGTGGTTCCCACCTGGGTGTCAATGGGGGCTGCGGCCAAGGTCAACGACGAGAAGCGTTCGGGCTCCAGCGCTGCTAGAATGGTGGCCTGCCAGCCTCCCTGACACAGCCCGATGACGTGGGCCCTTCCACCCACTTCCTCCAGGCATCGTCGCAGGTCGTCGAGGGAATCTGCAATGGCGTAGGGGCGCTTTGGTGGGGGGAGCCAGTCCGTCACTGCGACGTTGGTAAGTCCCGACTCCATGAGGGTTTCAACGAGGGACTGGCCTTGGGCAAAATCTGCAATGTACGAGTGATTGACCTGGGGGGTGACCACCAGAACAGGGTGCCCCTCTGAGTCTCCAAAACGCCGCAAGGCTATCGAATCCCCCAACTCGATTCGGGTGTTTTCGGTGTACCATGCCGGGTCTTCAGGGGCAGCCTCGGCCATCAACTCACTCCAGATTTTGAGTCGTTTTCCGTTTCGCGTCACAAGCTTTCCCCAAGGGGAATCTGTTCCAAACTGACGACTTTGCGCGCTATCAAGCATAGTGAATCTCCTGTCGTTGACGAACCTGTCTGGCACCCCAGCGAAGGGCAACCGCCCCCCAGGAATAGCCGATTCCCGCTCCCACTCCCACGACGACGCTTCCATCCTTGATGCGCCCTGCAGCCAACCCCAACTGCATGGAGAGGATCTGGTCGAACTGCCCCATGTGCCCATACTGAGAGAGGTAGGTGGACTGGTCTTCCCGCAATCCCAGGTCTTCCAGAAGTCCCAGATGTGCGGATCGTTTCATGTGAAGGATGGCCAGGTAGTCCAACTCGTTGGTGGTCAAGTCCCCCTCTGCCAGCGCCTCTCGAACAACCTTCAGGAAGTTCGGATGGGAACGCTCAGCCAGCAGCTCCCGCATTCCTTCCTGGTCCGTCACGTCCAGGCAATGCTGGGCATCCAACGCCACATCAGCAGTCACCGGAGCGGCAGTGCCGCCGTATCGAGCCAACACGTGCCGAGACAACGCCCCATCCGAAATGAGGGAAACGCCGAGGATTTCGTTCCGGGGGCAACTCCGCTCGAGAAGGGCCGCTCCTCCCCCCGGCGCCAGGTTGTACATGAAGGACACTCGAGGATTCTTGTAGTCGATGAGGTCTCCGTTTCGATAGCCACCGGCGATGAGGACGTTGCGAAGTCCACGCTCAGATCGAAGCAGGGCCCGAGCGATGCGAACTCCCGCTGGGAAGCTGGAGCACTTCTGCATAACGTCCACCGCCCAGGCACGTCTGGCCCCGATACGCTCCTGGATGTAAATGCCGGATGTGGTCATGGGGTATTCCCGCAATTCGTCCCCGATGCAGACGATTGCATCCACCTCTTCTGCGTGCATCCCTCCCCGCTTCAGACAAGCCAATGCGGCCTTCGCACCCATCTCCTGGGCGCCGTCGTCTACACCGGGAACGGCCTTCTGCTCGATGCCCAACTTCCCTTTGACCGCCTGCGCACTCCAACGACCACCAGTCTTTCGGGCGATATCCTCGGCGGTCATGCGCTGAGCAGGAACGTAGGTTGCGATGGAGCGGATTCCTACAGGTTCGTCAAACATGAATGGCTTCCTCCTGGAGGGTCTTCTTCACAACCTTCCCGCTGGAATTTCTGGGCAACTCGGCAACGAATCGCACCTTCTTGGGTATCTTGTAAGGTGCCAGCAACTCTCTCAGTTGCGTCCGCACCGACTCTGGATCTTCTTCTCCAAAGCGGGTCACCACAAAGGCAAACCCCACTTCTCCCCAGCGAGGGTCGGGGACAGGCACAACACACGCCTCCTTCACCCCGGGGATGTTCGCCAGAGCCACCTCGACCTCGGCGGGGTACACGTTCTCCCCACCGGAAATGAACATCTCCTTCTGGCGCCCCGCTACATGGAAAAAGCCGTCGGCATCCCGCCGCGCCAGGTCACCGGTGCCAAACCAACCGTCGCCATCGAAGGACTCGGCTGTGGCTTCCGGGTTGCCGAGATACCCCAAAAACACGTGGGGACCTCGAAGCCATAGTTGCCCCACTTCGTCGGGAAGCGCTGCACGGCCGTTGACTCTGATTTCCGCTTCGGCATAAGGCATGGGCCGTCCAACCGAGCCCGCCCGCTCCAGGGCGTCCTGGGAAGGAAGGTAGAAGCAGTTGGGCCCCACCTCGGTCATTCCAAACCCCTGGGTCAACAAGAGCCCCGCATCTCGATAGCGATGAATGAGAGAAAGGGGTAGGGGAGCCCCGCCGCACAGGCACAAGTGAACGCCGGCTCGGGCCAGTCGAGGCAAATCCGCTTGAGAGGCGATCATCTCGAAGGTAGTCGGCACTCCAAAGATCGTGGAGATTCCTGACTCCAAGATGGCCTCCAACACCCGCTGCGGTTTGAACTCTCGGTGAATGTGGACCGTCCCACCACAGTGAAACAGGGGCATCGCCAGGACGTTGAGCCCGCCGGTGTGAAACAGAGGGGTGTACACCAGGGTGGAATCGCTCCGCGTCAACTCGAAAACCGTCTGGGTGTGCACGGCGTTGAAGAACAACTGACGAGCCGGCAACAGCGCTGCCTTGGGAAGCCCGGTGGT
>CALFHQ010000166.1 GCA_937876385.1 uncultured Pseudomonadota bacterium | reverse complement strand
GTCTTTCTCGGTGGTGGTCCGCACCCCGCGGGATACCCTCGTCGTCAAGCGGCGCCGATGGATCTCGCTGTGGGACCGATTCTCCTTCATGCGGTGGCCCTTTTTGCGGGGAACCATTGTATTGGCGGAGTCCCTCCACAACGGTATCTCTGCGCTGAACTTCTCGGCCATGGTCCAGGGAGAATCAGAAGACGCCAAGGAAACCCCAGCATCGCTCTGGATGACCTTGGCGGTAGCCGTCGTGATGGCGCTGGCACTTTTTGCTGCGTTGCCTCACTTCCTCACCTGGGGATTGGGCAAGTTGATAGGAAGTGCGGCCCTTTCGGGGGGAAAAGATGTTGTTTTTCACTTGGCCGATGGGGCCATCAAGATGGGAATTTTTCTAGGCTACCTTTACGCCATTTCCCGTCTTCCTGATGTCGCCCGTATCTTCCAGTATCATGGGGCAGAGCACAAAAGCATCTACGCCCATGAGTTCGGGGAAGAGCTGACTGTGGAGAACGCTCGGAGGCACACCACCTTGCACCCCCGGTGCGGAACGGCCTTTTTGTTGGTTGTGCTGCTCATCGCTGTGGTGGTTTTCTCGGTGGTGTTCCCCTTTATTCCCGATCCCAGCAGCATCGCCATCGTCAACCATCTGGTCTTCATACTCATCAAGTTGGCCCTTCTGTTCCCCATTGCCGGTGTCTCCTATGAAGTCATCAGGATGGCGGGGCAGAAGCCCGACAGTACCTTTTTCAAGGTGTTCCTGTGGCCCGGATTGATGACTCAGAAGATCACCACCAGCAAGCCCGATGACGCTCAGTTGGAGGTCGCCCTGGCAAGCCTCGCCACGGCTCTCTGGCTGGAAGAGCAACTGAATCAGGGGGCAACGGAAGTCGAAGAGTTCCAAGGGGAATTCGATTCTTACGAGGACTACCTGGCCACCTTGAAGGAGACCCATGTTCCAGAAGCTGGATGAAGTCGAAGCAAAGTTCGATGAAATCACGAACCAGATGTCCGATCCCGACATCATCAATGATCGCAAGCGCTATGCTTCCATTGCCAAGGAACACAGCTCGCTGACTCCCATTGTGGAAACCTATCGGGAGTACAAGTCGGTGAAGGCGCAGATCGAAAACAGCCAGAAGCTGCTCGACGACTCCGACCCGGACATGCGGGAAATGGCTCGGTTGGAAATCAGCGAACTCAGGGAGCGCATTCCCATCCTGGAAGGGAAGCTTGAGATGTTGCTGCTGCCTGCAGATCCCATGGACGACAAGAACATTATCCTGGAGATTCGAGCGGGGACCGGTGGCGATGAGGCCGCCCTCTTCGGAGCTGACCTCTTCCGCATGTACGCACGGTATGCCGAGCGCATGCAATGGAAGGTGGAGATTCTCAGTATCAACGAGACCGAGTTGAGGGGAGTCAAAGAGATTGTCGCCCTTATTTCCGGGAACAGGGTCTACAGCCATCTGAAGTGGGAAAGTGGTGTCCACCGAGTTCAGCGAGTGCCCGAGACGGAAGCTCAAGGCCGAATTCACACATCTGCGGTGACCGTGGCCATCTTGCCAGAGGCGGATGAGGTGGATCTCACGATCGCCATGAATGACCTGAAGTTTGATGTCTATCGCGCCTCCGGGCCCGGCGGTCAGAGTGTCAATACCAC
>CALFHQ010000165.1 GCA_937876385.1 uncultured Pseudomonadota bacterium | reverse complement strand
GGGGGGAGGAGCTTACCCCAGCTAGCGACATCTACGCGCTGGGGGTCGTCCTGGTCCGAATGCTCAGCGGAAAACGACCCCACGGAGAGGGAAGCACCGGGGAAATCATGGCGCGGGCCCGAACGGGGCTCGATCCAGAAGGGGAACTCAAGAGACTCAAGCTGCCGGAGAACGTCCGAGACATCATTCAGAAGATGTTGGAAAAGGAGCCCGGAAAACGCCACAAGAACGCTACCGAGGTGGTCCAGGAGGCAAGAAAGGCGCTGTCATCAGTCGCTTCACCATACGACATGCACTCCTTCCAAGGGTGGCTCACGCGTCAAAGCTCGCCACGAAAAAAGGGGGCAAAGGGCGCCCGCAAGAGTCCGGCAGCAAGTGGAAAGAAGGGCGACGTCGGCACTCGCCACCGGTCCTCCCTTCGAGCAGAACCCAGTTACATGGATACTCGTGGCATTCACCCAAAGTGGGTCTTCTTTGGATTGGCGGGACTCTTCGGCGTGGCGTTAATGGGTTACCTGATAAGTCAACTGGTTGGGTAGCCATTCTCTATCTGAGCCCGTGCCTTCTCTCTTTGTTTGTGGTACCTTCCTTCTATGGATAAAACACAATCAGAGTTCTGTTACAAGCCCTCCCTGGACGTCGCCATAGAGACCATCACCAACAAAGCCCGTCGCTTCTCGAAGGTGCAGGAGGTGGATGTCCACAACGCCCTTTTTTGTACAGTCGCCCGGGATATTGCCTCCCCCGTTGACGCGCCACCGGTGACCTGGGCCAGAAAGGACGGGACCGCCGTGGGAGAAAGCGGAGGACGCCCCTTCACCGTCGACGTGCGAACCGGAGAGCCCGTTCCAGAGGGCACTCAGGCAGTGATCCCCTCGGAGAACTACGACAAGGCAACCGCTCGAAAACAAATGGAAGCAGCGGTAGCCCGAGGTCGTCTGGAGCTGGTCGTCCCAGGTTCCGAGTATGCCAAAGGTGAAGCCCTGCTTCACAAAGGGGATGTATTCGACCTGCCTGCGCAGTCACAAATGCAATACCTGGACATCTACTCCGCAGTGGCGCTGGTGCAGCCCGCCCTGGACATCCTCGTTTTCTCAGACCAACCTCCTTCAAGTATTCCCGCTGCCACCTGGTTGTCCAACTTCGCTCGCTCATGGGGATTCAAGGATATTCGAACGACACTGGTCAAATCTGTGGCCAAAATCCCCACGCACCTCTCCCCGAGATCACTGGTCGTCGCCCTCTCCGATGGAGCCCCGGGACGCTACGCGGAAATGAGTCCTTTGTGGAACCCCTCCCAACCCAACGTGGAGTTGGACTTCTGGAAATGGCAACTCTATCCCTGCCGGCATGTTGGATTCGGCACCCTCGACGGTCACCCTCTGTTGATTCTCCCCGACGTCTTCTCGAAGACTGTGCTCTCATCCCTCGTCTTCTTCCCCGCATGGTGCCAAGCCCCTCTGGACATGCCCCTCCACGAGCAATCTTTCGAGCTTTCCCCGGAAATCCCCCTCGAATCGGGCTACCCCCGCATGGTTCCCGTTGAAGTTCGGCCAACCCCGTCCGGATTGAACGCCAGACAGTGCTCTTTGCTGGAGGCTTTCTCGGGAAAGGGGGTTCTTCGAGCCAATGGGTACGCTCTGGTAAGCGAAGAAGAGAAGAATTCCTCGTCAATCACTGTCACTCGGGCCCTTCGAGGGAGGTGGTAATGTCCAAACTGGAGCAGGTATTTGCTCGGGCCAGACAGGACAACGCTCGAGTGTTCTTCCCGGAGCTGGTCTTCGGCCACCCTTCGGTGAACCTGTCGCTGCAGGCGATGACGTACCTCTCCACTCTGCCCAACACCGTGCTGAAGGTTCCCACACCGGCCTGGGAGAACCATCCATCCAACACCAGCGCGCCCATCATCAAGGCCCACCAGAGGGCCATCTTGGAGGGATTCCACGCCGACCGCGTAGTGGAGGCTCTGGGCGCCTATCACCCCAACTTTCTGGTGGTCTACTCGGACGCCGTTCACGACGGAGTAGAATCCTTCCTGGAACGGTGCCGAGGCCGCGTCGACGGCCTCATCTTCGTGGAGGGACTGGCCGGGAAGGAGGTCGCCTTGGTGGAGAATGGGGTTTGCCCGGTAGAGACACTGCGACTGTCAAGGAAGTACGAAGTGGACATCGCCCGAATCGTCTACACCGGACATGAGGATACATTCGAAGAGCCGGTCACCAACGCTTCCGGCCTTATCTACCTGGCCTTGAACGACGCCCCCGACGGCCCCATAAGAGCGCTCCCCAAGATTCGCAAGGCTGTGGAGCGAATCAAGAGCATTCGTGATATTCCGGTAATGGCCGGATTTGGAATTAGCTCGCCAGAGGACGCCCGTGCTATCGCTTCCATCGAGGGCATCGATGGCGTCACAGTTGGAAGCTGGCTGTTTCGTGCATTGGACGAGGGTTTCAACAGCTTCAAAGCGGCGGTGAATGGCATCTCTTCGGCTCTCAGAACTTAGCCTGGCTCCCTTCGGTGATGAGTTTTCGTCCTCCTTCGGGTATACTGCCGCCCGCACCGTGGAGGGAATCATGCGAGACCGGGCAAGACAACTACTCGTGGTACTCTTTCTGATTGGCGGATGCTCTGGAGGCGGTTCGTCCGATTCCAACGACGTCCAGGACTCAGACCTGGGCACATTGGACCTGCGCGGAAATCCGGACGCAGCGGTGGAGGACGCCCCCATGGACATTCCGCTGCCTGACTTCGTGGAAGAGCTGTGGCACCCGGACTTCGCAACCTCGGACGACCTCGAAGAGGTGGTTCCCACCGTCGGGTGCGGTTTCAAGTATTCCTTTGCTCCCTGGCCTCCTTTTGAAGACTACTACGACACTCCGAAGTCGACTCCCCGGCGAGAGGGAACGGGCTCGGTGGACTACATC
>CALFHQ010000164.1 GCA_937876385.1 uncultured Pseudomonadota bacterium | reverse complement strand
GGTGACTGCGACCATTACCGATTACCTGAAGGAAATTGTAAGCCGCCAGGCCACAAAGTGATTTAATTCAAAGAACCTTGAAGGAGAACGACATGAGCAACAAGGCAGGGAAAGGTGGGAGTTTCATTCTCGAACGCGCTCTAAGCAGCAGCATCGCCGTTCCAGAAGAGTTGCCCCCGGAAGTCAAGGAGCTGGGGCAGGTTGCCTACGAGTTTTGCGAGAAGGAAGTGATCAGCCGGGTGGACGACTTCGAGAACTCGGAGACGAAGGTCCAGACCAACATCGAAGTGTTGAAGTTGGCCGGGGAACAGGGTCTTCTCATGACCGAAATTCCTGAGGAATACGGTGGCCTCGGGCTCAACTTGTCTGCTGCCACGCTGTTGGCGGAGAAGAGCGCTCAGTATGGTTCCTTCACGGTTTCCATGTTGTGCCACACGGGGATTGGTACTCTCCCCATTTTGTATTTTGGAAACAAGGACCAGCACGACCGGTACCTTCCGCTGTTGGCCACGGGCGAGTGGCTCGCTGCCTATGCGCTGACGGAATCGAACTTCGGTTCCGATGCGTTGGGCGCTCGGACTCGTGCGGATCTGTCCGAAGATGGCAAGCATTACATCCTGAACGGAGAGAAGATTTACATCACCAACGGTGGCTTCGCCGACTTCTTCACGGTGTACGCGAAGGTGGACGGCAAGCACTTCTCGGCCTTCCTGGTTGAGCGCACCTACCCCGGCATCACCATTGGTCCCGAAGAGCACAAAATGGGGATCAAGGGTTCTTCCACGACTTCCGTGATTTTGGAAGATGTGAAGGTTCCCGTTGAGAACGTCCTGGGCAAAATCGGCGAAGGGCACAAGTCGGCGCTGGGTGTGTTGGACATCGGCCGCTTCAAGTTGGGTATTGGCGTCATGGGCAACGCCAAGCGTATCGAAGGTGTGGCCGCTGTCTACGCCAACGAGCGTAGCCAGTTCAAGAGCCTCATCTCGAAGTTTGGGATGATTCGAAGGAAGTTCGCCGACATGTCGGCGAAGATCTTCGCTGTGGAATCCATGGGTTACCGGACTGCCGGCATGATCGATGAAGCGGTGGAAGCGTTGGATCACTCTGCTGAGGACTTCTCTTCGCAGGTTGGGAAAGTCTTTGAGGAGTTCGACATCGAGTGCGCCATCATGAAGGTGATGGGCTCCGAGACGGCAGCCTTTGTCATCGACGAGGCGGTTCAGGTGCATGGTGGGGCCGGGTTCATCGAAGAGTATGAAGTCGCCCGCGCCTACCGTGACGAACGAATCAACCGCATTTTCGAGGGAACCAACGAGATCAACCGGCTGCTCATCCCGGGTGCCATGTTGAAGCGTTCCATGACCGGTCGTCTCCACGTCATGCCCGAGTTCATGAAGATGAACAAGAAGCTGGCAGCAGGTGAGGATCTCCTGGCCGGCTTTGAGGACATGCCTCTGGGCGACTTGGCGAAAGCGGCCGAATCGGCTCGCCTCATCACGCTGTTCAGTTTCGGCAACACCATTAAGAAGCACATGGCGAAGCTCCAGAAGGTGGAGTACGTCATGGGAATGGGCGAGTACTTCTTCGAGAAGATTGCCAACATGGTGATGCACTCCTTCGCCATGGACAGCAGTATTGCCCGTGCCACGAAGCTCATCGAGATGTACGGGGAAGAGAAGGCAGCAAACGCCGTGAAGCTGGCGCAACTGGTGACCTTCGAAGGGATCACCAAGGTTCTCTCCGAGTCCCAGGAGCTTTTCTCCAGTTTGGGCGACGGAGATGCAGCGACCATCGCCAAATTCCGCGCCGACATTGACAAGATGACGTTCGTTCCGGCGATGGACCTGATGGCCATCAAGGACGCCGTAGCCGAGAAGGTCGTTGACCTCCAGAAGTACGTCGTCTAGTCCCTCTACTCCCCCCCCCATTCCAGTCAAATTCCAATCCCATTGCCAACGAGGTCGCCTCCTGATACCATGCCGCGGTTTGCCGGAGGTGGTGCCATGGAAGAACTCATCAAAAAGATGTTGGTAGCGTTGGGGGAAGACCCCACGCGACAAGGACTTGAGAAGACCCCTGCGCGGGTCGCTCAGGCCTACGGCGACCTCACTTCTGGGTACGGGGTGGACACCAACGGGCTCCTTCGAGGGGCCCTGTTTGATGACTCGTCCACGGGAACGGTGGTGTGTCGAGACATCCACTTCGTGAGCATGTGCGAGCACCACCTCCTCCCCTTCTTTGGTCGCTCCCTCATCGTCTACATTCCAAACGGAAAGCTGGTGGGGATTTCGAAGCTGGTTCGGCTGACCCAGGCCTTTGCGAGGCGTTTGCAGGTCCAGGAGCGCATGGGGCAACAGATCATGGACGCCATCCAGGAGACCCTGGAGCCCAAAGGAGTCCTCGTCCGCCTGGAAGCGACGCACCTTTGCATGGTGGCCCGAGGAGTTCGCCAGCAGGATGCCCGCATGGAGACACTCCACACCTGTGGCGTCTTTGAGGACAACCCGGCCCTCGCAGGCCTCTACCTTTAACAAACATTTTCCAGCAAACCGCCACCGGAGGGGTTATGGATCTCGCTACCATCAAGACCAGACTGGACAGTTTCGAGCCGCTGCCGCTTCCTCTCTTCGGGCGGCAGGAATCTGCGGTTCTCCTCCCCATCGTTGGCAAGGATGACGGCCTCTATCTCGTATTGACCCGTCGAGCGGCGACCCTCCCCTATCATGCGGGAGAGATCTCTTTTCCGGGGGGGCGGGTGGAAGCATCCGACAAGGACTCCCTCGCTGCGGCTCTACGGGAAGCCAACGAGGAAATCGGTCTTGTGTGCTCGGATTGCGAGGTGCTGGGAGCTCTGGACGACTCGGCCACCATCACGGGGTATCGCATCACCCCGCATGTTGTCTTCGTCGCTGGACCGCGGGAATGGCAATGCAATACCGACGAAGTGGATGAAGTCATTGAGGTTCCCCTGGACGTGTTGGCGAAAATGGGGGGCGGTTTCAAGCTGGAGATTGCCAGCGGCCGGGAGCGGGGCAGGTTCCCCATCTACCCCTTTGGTCGAGACATCATCTGGGGTGCTACAGCACGAATCATCGCTCACCTTCTCTCCATTCTGGAGGGCTCCATCGGGGAGGGTCGAGAGGGACAGATGCGGCGCATCCTGAAGCCCCTTTTGAGTGCCCGGAAGGTGCTCTTGTCCACCCATGTCAATCCCGATCCAGACGGTTTGGGTGCGGAGGTGGCATTGGAATCCATGCTGAGGGCTTTGGGTACCGAAGTGACCATCACAAATCACCACGCTGTTCCCGACAAGTATCGGTTCTTGTCTTTTGACAGCCGGGTGCTGAACGGTTCCCAAATCACCTCTGAATTGTCCAAGAAGGCGGAGCTTCTTTGCGTCGTGGACACGGCGGAGCGCAAGCGCATCGGCGATGCCGGGGTGCTGACCCAGATGATGTCGGACCGCATGGTGGTCATTGATCATCATCTTTCCGGGGAATTCTCTGGGGATTTCGTGTGGGCGGAACCCAAGACTTCGTCGACTTCGGAGATGGTGTACCACCTGTTGCGCCGCGCTGGGTTTCCTTTCACCCGCAAAGCAGCCGATGCGCTGTACGCGGGCATCATGTTCGACACTGGTGGTTTCCGATATGTGAACAACCATCCCGGCCCCTTCAAGGCCGCTTCCCACCTGGTGGAGTTGGGTGCCGACGCTACCCTCATTCAAGAGCAGCTCTTTTCGCAGGTTTCCCGGGGGCATACCGAGGTCTTGCGCATTGCCCTCAATCGTGTGGAGTATGAGTTCAATTCCCGCCTTGCCTGGTCTTACATCACCCTGGATGAATT
>CALFHQ010000163.1 GCA_937876385.1 uncultured Pseudomonadota bacterium | reverse complement strand
CACCGACTTCCTTGCCTCCGGGGCGCTCACTGCCCAAGCTGACCCTGTTTGATTGCGATTTAACAAAATCCTGTTCAGAACGGTACTAATTCTCGGGCACGGATTCGGGGGGGACGATGAGACGCCTGTTGACACTCCAACTCACCCTGCTTCTCGCCTTGGGATGCAACCCCACCATCCTTCAGCAGGCCCGTGAAGGGCTCCAGAAACCCACCACAATGGAACAAGTCGCCCCGCTCCCCGGCCCAACCCTGTGGTCCTCGGCGGGCCATCGACTGGTGCGAGGAAACGCAACGGCCGATGGCAACCGACTGCTCCTCCACGACGGCGGACGGCTCTACATCTGGAACAAGGCACAAGCCCGCATGGAACAGGTGATTCCCGTTCACGACCGCTGGATTTCGTCGGCTTCCATCTCGTCTCAGGGAACGTGGATTCTCGTGCGGGAAACCACTACCTACCAACCCGACGGAACCGGTACCCAGGGATTCGCTGTCCTTGACACCGGCAACGGACAGGTGCGCTGGCATCGACGCTTCGAGTTGAAACAGCCCGAATCGTACCTTCACATGGTGAACTTCTCTTTGGACGAGAGCGAAGTGCTGGCCGTAGTCTACAACGTCAAGAAGAAGGAAGCCCAGCTCCTGGCCTGGTCTTTGAGCGACGGCACCTTGAGCCGTGAGCTTTCCTGTGGCCAGAACGATCTCGACAGCTCCGATTCCCAGGACATGGGATTGGAGAATCTGGGAGGAAAAGGGCTCTACAGCCACTTTGTCTTTGGAGGGACCGGGGACAGTGGAGTTGCCGTGTGGCTTTCTCAGGAATTCGGGTGGGTGGAAAGGGAAGGAGAGCTTCCCAGGCGAATCCTTCTCCCCAAAGGAGAGGATTGGCGCTTTGCGGGAACGGTGCCCGGCCCGGGTTCGTGGCCCTCGGTGCTCGTGTGGACCCCATCCAAAGCCGTGTTGATCGACCTTGCATCCCCGGAAGCACCGGACGCCGAAGGGGCACCCCTTTTGCTCCTCACCACCACCCTGAATCCCCCCTGGCAAACCACCCGCATCATCCGAGATGTGGCCGTGATTTCGAATCAACAAATGGCCGTCGTTGAGGAGGGAACCAACGCCGTCTATTTCCGAATCCGTTCCTTTCGTCCATCCCTAGACACCCCCGACAAGGTCGTCACCCTCCCCGGAGCAGACTCCCTCCAGAGCGCCTCCATTACCCCACTGGAGCATGGCGAAGTGCGCGTGATTGGCACCGGAAAAGGGACGGTTCACCAGTGGATCCTGACAAACAGAGATGACAGCACCCCAGTACACACCTCCTTTGAAATTCCAGGCCTCCCCTTTTCCATCCAGCAAAGAGCCCCCTCAGACACCCTGGCAATTTTCCGGGGAAACCGAGTGATTCATCTGGATTTTGCAGAAGGGAAACGGGCGATCCACGAGTACACACCACCACATGGACGGCTGGTTCAACGAGCCCTGGCGCTTTGGGACGGTCGCCTCGCCGTGGAGTTGGTTGGATGGGGACACACCTGGTTGTGGCTCTTCCTTCGCTGGAACGGCTCAACCTACGACATTGAGGGGCGAATGAGGGTTCATGACAGCCGTGGAGTTCGCTTGAGATCGTCCCTCTCTGCCATCGAGATTTTCGAAGACTCCGGAGTCTCCCACACCGTTGAATGGCGAAATGTGCCTCGGCGAATTGCCACCACGTACCATCAACTGGAGGGGACAACTGTTGTTCGAGCGAAGTTGCCGGGCCAGGTGATGCTGCCTTCCAACAAGAGCTGGAGAGAGTCAGCGCTACGCGCTAAGAAAGGGAACTTCCTGGGATGGGGAATCATGGACGAAGCAGGCCGTCTGGCCCCCATTGAGCTGGAAGAAGACGGCCAGAAGAGCGAGCCAAAGCTACCGAACAAACCCGAACCTACGCCTGAATGACCGCCACTTCGCCCTGCTCTTCGTGGAAAGCCAGGCGAGTCAGTACCATGTAGTTCAACACCGGAATCACCATGAAGTACCCCGCCCACGCCGGCTTGTTTCGAAGCAACGCAATGGCACTCCAGGTCATCACGAGGAAGGCCAGATTCACCACGGGAACAAAGAGCATCAACCCCCACCAGAGGGGCTTTCGAGCTACCATCACCATGTAGAAAATGTTTACCAGAGGCACCCAGGCCAGCCAATCGTTCGCCGTCTCAGTCTTGCGAGCGATTATCTGCAGGCACCAGGAAAAATAGACGACGGCAAAGACGATGAAACCAACCATCCACGGATTCTGAAACATGGGACCCTCCTCTAACGGTCACGATGTTGCATTACAGCAATATTGATTCGAACCGAAGATATGGTCTAGTCGGAATCCTGTCAAGCGGTATTTTGCTGCGTCGCACCATTTTTTGTGCGAGCACAGCACAAAGAGGATATCACTCCCTCACAGCACCTTCGAGGAGGGGTGGTGGGAGAGCTTTGGCAGCATGAACTTCAGGAACTTGGATTGGAGCTGCTTGCTCGCCAGCAACTGCTTGGACGGGGGAAGGGCCGCAAGGGCGTTGATGACCCCCCGAAGCACTCGATGGGTCATGTTCTCCGGCTCGTCTAAGATGAGGTTGATGAGCTTTCCTCGCTCCAGCGCCATGCGAACCACTCGCTCGGTGACGTTCTCAGGCGTATGGACCCGCTGCGGGCGGTCCACCATGGTGATGGCGTCAGTGGGACAGGTCGTGGCACACACTCCGCACCCGATACACCACCCCTGCTCCAATTCCACCGGACGCTTCTTTGCCGGAATGGACAGCGCCTCCACCGGGCACGCCTTGACGCACTTCCCGCAGGAGATGCAGGCATCCTCTTGAACCCTGGCGATGAAGTTGGAGGTCTGAATGGGAGTCGTCTCCTTGAGGCGCCGGTACGCTTCCAGAATGCCGCAACAGCAGGAGCAGCAGTTGCAAATGAACACCACCCCCTTCTGGACGTTATCGGCAAGCTGCACCAGTCCCATTTCCCGGGCCTTGGCCACAATCTCCAGTGACTCTTCCCGGGTGATGGATCGGCCCAGCCCCTGACGAACGAGGTGCTCGGCCACAGGACCCAGAGAGAGGCACATCTCCTGGGGAGTGTCGCAGGCATTCCCTCGGTGCTCCTGCACGTGCCGGCAATGGCAAAGCCCCACGGCCCAGTATTTGGCGGAATTGATCACCGACGTCGTGCGCTCGTAATCGAGGACCTCAACCACGCTGTCGTCCAACGTCCCTTCGTGCACCATGGGGCGAATCAACTGAGTCTCCCCAGCCACGGCCTCGATGATCATCTTGTTCTCCGGATCGCCCAGGAGGTAGTCGTGCAGAAGTCCCGCCAACTTCGTCTGGTCGAAGTCCTGACGAACCCGCATCATCGTGAACTCGAAGAACCCGATAATGAGGGGATTCAGGAACCACGAGCTGCGTCCCTTTCGCCGAATATCGAGGACCAACCCCTTGTTGGCCATGCCGCTCAAAATCTCCTCAAGGCGCTCCGCTTCGACGCCGGTGAGCTTGGAGAGACGCCGCGTGGATGAAAAGGAGTAGGGCATCTGGCAGGCGATGGACGCTTCCTCCTCGCTGTACAACATGGAGAGAATCTCCCGAAGCTCCTTGCTGTCAGGGGCTCCAACCGGGTTGGCATCCAGTCTCTTTACAAGCTCCTGTTGGCGTTTCATCGTCAAGTGGCCCATCGTCTCCCCCTGGAATGTCTCGGTAACTCACAATCGCTCCAAAGCATCGTACATGGACCCGCCGGGAGGACAAAGCCAAATCATTCCGCCCCCCCTCTTGCCTGTGTCTCGCCGGATTCCCATCCTTTTACGGACAACGAATATCCTTTTTCTGGGATTGGAGGATGCAATGAGGAAACCAACCCTTTGGATGGTCGGATTGGTGGTGGTCACCGTGTTCGCCGGATGCGACCTCCAGGGGAAAGCGCCCTACTACCGAGTTGACAACGCCGACCCCATGGACGACGTCGTCGCAGAAGCCGACGCCCCAGAGCCGATGAACCTGGGGTTTCCTCGAAGAGCGGTGGAATTCAAGCCAACGTCCCAGTTGGAAACGATGCTGCCGCCGATCCTCAGCGGCTCAGAATTCATGGGAGAATGCCCCATCGAGAAGCGCTGGGAGCATACCAACGGAAACTACGACGTCGTCTACGGCTCCCCCAATCTGGCCGTTTCTCCCAATCAAGCCCTGCTCATGCGCTGGGGCGGAGGTCCCGCCACATACTTTCGAATGAGCGACGGAACCTATCTGGGACAAGACTCCTGGATGGCAGAGTCGGTATTCGACGACCAGTGGCAGATTCGGGTGGACTCCCGCTACCTCGGCGACGGATACGAATTCCAGATAAGCTCCGCCCGCTCCGGCTCGGTGGAAGGAATCCTCCCCACCCCGACCCCTCCAGACAGACCCGAAGCCTATATCAACTCCACTCGAGTAATCATGGCCCCGGGAGGAGAACACCTCGCCCTCCTCGCCTGCTTCTATGACCCCGCAGTCAGCTCCAGCCTGGTTCGAGTCCGAGGCTACGACCTCAACACCGGCAACGCTGGACCCGTGGTTGAAGTGGTCGGAGACTGTCACACCGCCATCTGGCCATCCAGCTCCCCGGCCGCGCTGTCCACGGACGGTTCCACCCTCATCTTGTCCTTCAGCGATTCCTCGGTACTCCACTCGATTCAACTGGCTTCCGGAGAGGTCCACAGCGTCGACGCCATGGACGGGAAGACCGCCATCGAGCCCTTCAACGGCTTCGACGCCTACGATCGGCAGGACATCCTCGCCGTGGCCATCTCCCCAGACAATTCGCAGGTAGCGGCCAGCAACGTGGCAGGCGAAATCACCTTCCACGACGCCGTCACCCTGGCCCCCATCAATCGGATCTTGAAAACCGCCTACGTCGGAATCAACGAGTACACCTACGGCCCGTCGGTGGAATCACCGCTGGCCTACAACCCCTCCGGGAACCGCCTGGCTCACCTCGACGAAACAGGGGAAGCCGTGGTCACCGACCTGCATTCCGGCGAAACCCTCCTCACCTTCCCTCGCCCGGAAATCGCCCAAGAGCAGTACGCCAGCCCCCACGCCTTGAACCCCGCTACCGCTTTCGCTTTTGACGCCGACGGCAAGGGACTCCTCATCGCTTGGGAATTCGGCGTCTCCTACTGGCGCTGCCTGGATGCCCCCGACCCCGATTTCGACGCCGTCCTGGAGAACCTCACCGTGGAAGGCCCCAGCCAGGCGACGTCCCAGGACGTCAACGAATGGGCCGTCACCTCCAAGAACTCCGGCCAACCCGTTGTGCACCAGTTCTTCTTCAACACCGAGCAGAACGAAGCACCCGTCCAGGCCAACCTCACTGGAGAATTCTCACTCCAAAGCTACACCCCGGGAACCTTCGATGTTCAATTCGTTGTGGACGATGGAGTCAGGAGGTTGGCAACCGAAGGGCTGACGTTGACGGTGACCGAGTAAACCCCGCACATCACCTCCAACGTGGTGGCACCCAGACCCACCCTCTGGGAGTCCGTTTCCACAGACCGGGCCGGTACCCATGCCCCGGACGAGCCTGAATGTAATGTCCAGGCACCCAGACGTAGCGGCGAGCTAGACTACTGTACTCCCAATGCCCGGTGACCCAGACAAACCCAGGACGCCTCTCCACCACAACCCTCACCCCCCTGAGAGGAGGGGGAGGCGCATAGCGCACCACCACTTCACGATGGCCCGTCTCACCCCTCACACCGGGGGGAGGTGGATTTCGTGAAGAGCCGGCAGAGCCACACGAGAAAGCCACAGCACACGCCAAGCCCAACAGGCACAAGGCGAGCAGTTGCGACTTGACTGGCTGTTTCATGGCGCACCTCCCGGGAATGTCTTCTTCTATTTCCAATCGAGATATCGAATGCGAGAGGTTCCAGGCGCCAGACGCCCCAAATCCCACCCGAAACTATCGGTCAGCCGCAGCTCGTTTCCGTTGAAGCCGTTGTTCTTGATGTATGCCACAAAGCCGTCTGGACCCATCACGGGAAGCCAGTTCATTTGGTCATCCCCAACCACCAGGCGATTCTTCTCCCCGTCTGTGGAAACCATCCGAATGGTCCACGGAGTTGACACCTGGAGATTCAAGTCGGCGTTCCATTGTCCGGCGCCCTCGAATCGCTCGAAGAGAACCCATTTGTGATCCGCCGACGACACCGGGTCGTGGTCCGAGAAGTCGTGCTCAGTGAGGGAAACCAACCACCCCCCATCAACATCCATGATCCCCAGGTTCTCGTTTTCACTCCAGGAAGTCGTCTTCACCAACAGGTTTCCATCGAAGGTCCATTCCGGGTCGTTCTCTTCCACTTCAGTATCGGTAACCTGACGAACATCCGACCCGTCCGCGTTCATGAGGAACAGGTCCGCAGTTCCCGACGACCCAAACCGGGCAAACGCAATCTCAGAGCCGTCCGGCGAAATCGCCGGATGGCCGTCCAACGCCAAGTTCTCCGTGAGGGCCGTCTCGACCCCAGTCTCTTTGTCGAATCGGTAGATTTCGAACTCCGCATAAGCGTTGGATTCAGGAGCGCTCATGTAAGCTCCCCAGGAACCATCGGGAGCCACAGACAGGGTATCCTCGAAGCGGTCGTTGAAGGTCAAACGTTTCATCTCTCCGGAAGCCAGATCAAGCTCGTACAGCTCCCCCTTCGGGTCGTCAAACTCCGCAATCACCCAAAGGGTGCCCGCCAGTTCGCCCCAGGGGGACGCATACCCGACTCCCATCTCCGGAACCCCCTCCACCGAAGCCCAGCCAGAGGAATCTTCCCCGGAACCTTCAAACACCGAGGCCACCCAGGCGGCATCGTCCATGGCACTCCCAAATCCACTCATGAAGAGGAAGTTGTGCGGGGGAAAGAAATCCTCCAGCAAGTCGGCGTCTTCCCCCAACGGATCTCCCAACCGAGGAATGAGAAACTCCGCTGTGTGACTCCCCGTCCCCAGGAAGTAGTTCATCCCTCCCCCGCCATCCACCACCTCGTCGTCCAGGATGTCGTCAACTGTTTCCCCTCGATGCTGGTCCAAGTACCCCGAACCGGTGAGATACAAAAGCTGACTTCGACAGTCCTCCCCCGGCCCCCACACTCCGTCCCCGTTGTTGTCAATCCGAAGCTGCACCAGGTCCACCCGCTGAGGCTCGACATCCTCGTTCAAGTCGAAATCCCGGTCTGCCTCAGAGTCTTCCCACCGCACAACGAAGTAGGCGTACTCGGTGTCGTAGGCCAGCCAGGTCTCCACCTGAATCGTCCCTGGACTGGTCCCATCAGAGAGGTTGTACAAGGGGAACTCCCCCACACCATAAACAACATACGGGTCGATGAACTCCAGCTCGAAGTCATCCAACTTCCCGTCCAACCTCACCCCGTCGTACAACGTGGGAGGGGTCACCACAATCTCTACCAACTCCGTCCCCAGAACTTCCTCGGTACCGGTCTCAAAGAGGCGAAACATCACGTCCACGGTTCCAGTGGCTCTGGGGTCGATTCGAAAATTGAGGGTCCCCGCATAGAACTCCGCCCACCCCTTGTCCACTGCATTCACCCACTCTCCATCGGTAATGGATTCCCCTCGGATCTTCGCTATCAACCTCCCCTCCACCCCCTCCTTCAGTGCCACAGGAATGGTCACCACAGACCCTGCCTGGGCCTCCATGTCGGGCATTTCACCAAAGGGATCCTCGGGGAGCACCGTGGCCTCTTCGTCCACCGGCACATCCTCGGTCCGCTGAAAATCCTCAGCGCGTACGTCCTCGACACCGACCTCCCAATCGGACACAACATCAACCCCCACGTCCGCACCCCCGGTGGAGGTGGGAGAACATGACCAGACGAGCCCGACAAAGGCCAGACCGCACAAGAGAAGATGGTAGCTTCGCATGCGTGAACTCCTTTCTGCTTTCCTATCCAAACAGGGTAGTATCCCTGGCCCTCTACGTCAAAATCCCCTTCCGGACTTCAGGTCAATCACACCAAGCATGTCCATTGCCCTCCGTTGGCGTTGCCGTTGACGTCGCCGTCGCCGTCGCCGGTGGTTCTCCCTCTCGTTCTTGTGTGCATCCGATGCTGCGGCTCTGTTTATCAAATTGCTCTGACAATCATTGAAACTACTCGGAGAAGCAAGTTCTTGCCTGGGTTGGGTCTTTCCGATTCGACGAGATGCAGAATTTTCAGGGCGTTTGGAATGGCCGTGCATCCGTGCAATGCGTCGACCACGATTGTCGGCGACGGCGACGGCGACGGAAACGGAAACGGAAACGCTGAGGTGCGAAACGGCCCCCTCCCCTGGACATCTCCGACCGACTTGGACCTGTCTTCATCCCAGGAAAATTCGATTGCCGTCCTCTGGACTTCCCAACTCTTGTCCTCAAGGTCCCCTTTCGCTACAGTAGGCGAGCCACCAAAGGCCCTTTGAAATGAGGACAGACATGTACGCAGTGGATTCCGGTCTGACATTCTCACACCATACAATTCGAACCCGTGACGGCCTCAACATCGCCGTTCACGAAACCGGGAGAGGAGACCCCCTCATCTACGCCACCGGAATCGGAGTCCACCACGAAGGGCTCATCCCCTTCTTCGAACCCCTCAGCCGCCGCTACCGAGTCATCACATGGGACTACCGATGCATGGGGGACAGCGAAAACCCCGACCCCATGCCCGACCTCACCATGGAACGCCACGCCCTGGACGGCCTCGACGTCATGAACGCCCTCAAAGTCCCCAAAGCCCCCCTGGTTGGATGGAGCATGGGGGTGCCCGTGGGACTCGAGATGATTCGCCAGGAGCCCCACCGATTCTCCGCCTATGTCGCCCTCTTTGGCGGCCCAGGCAAGCCCTTTGAAGAAGGATTTCCACCCCCCGCTGCCTGGGCCCTGAAGAAGATGTTTCGAGTCCTCGAGGAAGTGCCCGAAGTCAGCCAAGCAGCACTGGGGCTGTCCCAGACATTGCCGGAGGTGGCTTTCCAGTTGCTGTCGGGAATTTCCTTCGTGGGCCGCTCGGTGGATCGAGACGCCTTCAGCCGCCAAATGGCCGGGGTCTCGAAGACCCCCCAACGCCCCTACTTCAAGACACTCCTACACCTCGCCGAACACAGCGCTGCCGACCTCCTCCCGACTCTCTCCACAAAAAGCCTCGTCATCGCCGGCAACAAGGACTGGCTCACCCCTGCAAACTCCGCCAGACGAATGGCCAGAGCCATCCCCCAATGCGAACTCCTGGTGCTGGCCAAGGCCACCCACTTCGGTCTCATTGAAGAACCCGAGGAAGTCACGGGGAGAATTCTGGAGTTTCTGGAGAAGACTTGAGGCTGGGGTCTATTGATTCCACAAACCGGAAGCAATGTCTACGAGGTCGAGAAATTCGAGGGCCTCGGGATGGTCAACGTTCACTGAATCGGAAGCAACGGAAGCCACCACATCAAACTGAGCCCCCTCGCTGTGCATGCTGTGACGCAGAATCTCCGCATATTCCACCACAGCAGCCGCAAAACGGAAGTCCGCTGAGGCTTCTTCAAAGGTGTCCAGGGTGTCCTCAGCAAAGACGTCCTGGGTAATGAGGATGCTCGTGTCGCCGTCGGGCTGTTTGTATCGGAAACGGCACTGGGAAATGCGGTCGGCGGAGAGCGAATCGGCCAGCTCCACTTCGTAGAAAGCAGTGACGTTGTGCCCGGCACCGATCTCTGCCGCATCCACTGTGTCGTCGTTGAAGTCCTCGTTGTTGAGGAGGCGATTCTCGTATCCCACCAGTCGATAGCGAAGAACGTTGGCAGGGTTGAACTCCACCTGCACCTTCACGTCTTTGGCGATGATCTGAAGGGTCGAAACGAGCTTGTCTCCAATGATGTGCAAAGCTTCGTTCTGGCTGTCCACGTATGCGTAGTTGCCATTGCCGTGGTCGGCAAGCTGCTCCATGTACTGGTCGTTCAAGTTGCCGGTGCCAAAGGCGAACACCGACAGGCTCACCCCGGTGTCCCGATAGTCTTCGATCATCTCAATGAGGGAATCCCCGGTGAGCCCCACGTTGAAATCACCATCCGTGCACAAAATCACTCGGTTGATTCCCCCCTCCATCATGTTCGCCGCTGCCAACTGATACGCCGTGGTGATCCCCGCGGCCCCAGCCGTGGAACCGCCAGCACTCAGGGCGTCAATGCCGTCGATGATGGCAGACTTGTCGTTTACCGGAGTGGGGTTCAAGAGCACCGCATCGGTTCCCGCATACACCACGATTCCCAAGGTGTCGCTGGGACGAAGCACGTTCACCAACTGCTTCAACATGAACTTCACCAGGGGCAACTTGTTGTCCCCGTGGCTCATGGAACCCGACACATCGATGAGGAACACCAGGTTGGCCGGAATTCGTTCTTCTACAGGGATGACATCTCCCATGAGGCCGATGCGAAGGAGGTGAAGGCCGTCGCCAAAGAGGGAAGGAGCCATCTCCATGGTCACCGAGAACGGAT
>CALFHQ010000162.1 GCA_937876385.1 uncultured Pseudomonadota bacterium | reverse complement strand
CCTGTCTCTTGAGAAGATCGAGATGTTGCTGGAGACAGCGTGTCTCGCCACGGCAATTTCCAATCAAGTGATGCTGGGCTCCGACACCCCGTACATGGAAGAGCTTCATCAGCTTCGACCTCACCCTGGGGCCCTGCGAGTGGCTGAGCGTCTTCGACACTACATGAGCGATTCTCCCATTCGAGCCAGCCACGAGCGCTATGACGTCGACGGTGTGGTTCAGGATCCTTACAGCCTCCGCTGTGCGGCCCAGATTCTGGGAGCGTGCTGCGAAGAGATTTCCGAGGCCCGAAAGACCTTTGAAATTGAGATCAACAGCGCCACGGACAACCCGTTGCTGCTTCCCGATGAGAACGGAGAGTACACCAACATCATCTCGGGAGGGCACTTTCACGGCATGCCCATCGCCATGAAGCTGTACAATCTTCTGGAAGCGATGTCGGTGATGGCGAGGCTTTCCAACATGCGCTGCGTTCGCTTTGTGGACGGTGCCAGAAACCGAGGACTGGGCCACGACTTGAAATGGCCGGGGCTCAGCGAAGCCGAGCGGGGAACCTCTTCGGCGATGATGATTCCAGAATATACCAGCGCAGCGTTGACCAACTACATCTGGGGCCAGACCACCCCCAATCACCTTTTCTCGTTGAGCACCGACGCGGGTCAAGAGGACCATGTCAGCATGAGTGCGGGGCTTGCCATCAAGGTTTGGGACACCCTTCCGACCTTGGCTCGACTGATGGCCATTGAGTTGTCTTATGGTGCTCAAGGGGCCGCGATTCGAAAGGCTCAGGTTCATTTTCCATCGAAGATTCACCTGGACGCCGAGGCTCGAGCGGCAACCGAGAAGGCTCGGACGACCTACCGGGATGAGGTGGAGAAGTTGGGGTTGGATTTGCACTTTCACGCGGATGTGGTGACTCATCTCATCTACCACTGGACGCCTGAAGAGCGAAGCCTCAGTCCGATTTGCGAGGCGGCATTGGAGCGAATCTATGTGGAATTCCAGCCGGTGAAGAAGGACCGATTCCTGCACGACGACCTGGAGCGGATGTATGGTCTGGTATGGTCTGGCGAACTTGTTGATTCGTCTCGATGCCAGAGATGAATGAGGTCAGGAACATGAGCTTCTTGAAATACGAGTAGTCGGAAGGGGAGCCTCGGACGTCTTGTCGAGTCCAGAAAGTCTGGGCATGGTGATTGACCTTCTGAGGAGTCGTCGGTAGTCTCGAACGCGAAGTTTTCTGATCGTTTAGCCACTGGTGTAGTTCAGTCATCCTTGTTCTCGGGGGATCTTATGCGTTTAAAGGTTCATCTCGGATTGGTGTTGTCAGCGATTTGGTTGGTAGTTGGTTGTGCTGGGGGAAGCGGTTCCAGCGTGACCTTGGACATAAGCCAGGACTCGTCCGGCAAGGCGGATCTGGTTGTCGAGGATGACTCGGGGACGGATGATGGCACGGGTGCAGAGACGCGGACCGAGATCAAGCAATCGTGCTCTGTGGACGACGAGTGTTTGCCCCCGGGGTCTTGTCAGACAGGAAGTTGTGTGGAGGGAACCTGCGTTTTCGAAGTCGTCGCCGGGAAGGGCTGCGACGACGGAGATTTGTGCACCACCGAGGATAGCTGTTTGGAGTCCGGGGAGTGCGCCGGAACGGCCGTCGAATGTGGCGACGATGATCTGTGCAACGGAGAAGAGAGTTGCGACCCGGCCACCGGCGAGTGCGTCGCTGGGCAAGCCCTTGAGGTGGACGACGGTGTGGCGTGTTCGGTGGATGGTTGTGATCCGGCAACTGGGGAAGTGACCCATACCCCGGACGACAGCGCGTGTGCTGACGAAAACCCTTGCACTGCGGACCTCTGTTCTCTGGAAACGGGGTGCTCTAACGACATCACGGTGGGGGCGCAATGCAACGATGATGACTTGTGCAGCGTGGATGACAGTTGCCAGGATGACGGTACCTGCGCCGGTGCTGCCAAAGTTTGCGACGATGGCCTGGCCTGCAATGGGGTCGAGAGCTGCGATGCCGAGACGGGAGATTGTGTAGCCGACGTTCCTCCGGAAGTGGATGACGGTGTGGAGTGCACCGACGATACATGCGACGACGAGACCGGGGAGGTCTTTCACCAACCCAACAACGTGCTGTGTGACGACGAGAACCCTTGCACGCAGGATAGCTGCGACCCGGTCGAAGGTTGTTTGAACGTTGCGATGGTGGGAGCAGGCTGCGACGATGGAGACCTCTGCACTGCCTCGGACCAGTGCACCGATACGGGAGTTTGTGAGGGTCAGGCGGTGGTCTGCGACGACCAGTTGTTCTGCAACGGACAGGAAGTCTGCAATCCGGAAACGGGGTTGTGCCTCCAGGGAATTCCCCCGACTCTTTCTGACGGAGTCGACTGCACCGTGGACTCCTGCGATGAAGCGACAGGGGCCGTGGTTCATACTCGAAACGACGACTTGTGCGACGACCAGAATCCGTGCACCGTTGACTTGTGCAGCCCCACGGTGGGTTGCAGCAACCTGGCTGTGCTCAGCCAGAGTTGCAACGATTCGGACCCCTGCACGGTGCAGGACCAGTGCACTGCTACCGGGGAATGCGTCGGAACCCCAAAAGTGTGTGACGACCAGTCGTTCTGCAACGGGCTGGAAGTGTGCGATTCGGTGACGGGAAACTGCGTTGCGACCCTGGTTCCCGACGTGGACGACGACATCGAGTGCACCATCGACGGCTGCAACGACGCCACCGACGAGGTCACTCATACCCCGGATTCGACGGTGTGCCAGGACAACAACCCCTGCACCCAGGATAGCTGCGACCCGGAGGCAGGCTGTGTCCACGTTACCAACCAAGGGGCGCTGTGCGACGACTCAGACCCTTGCACCACCGGGGATGTGTGCGATTTTGAAGGGAAGTGCTCCGGGGTGCCCCGGGAATGTGCGGACGACCTGTTTTGCAACGGCGTCGAGGTTTGCGACGGAGGCACGGGAGAATGTGTCCCGGGGACGCCCCTTGTTCTGGATGACGAGATTGCTTGCACGTTGGATGGGTGTGACGAGGACCTGGACACCATCGTCCACGTTCCAGACAACACCGAATGCGACGACGGTGACATCTGCACCGCCGATGTGTGCCACGAGACGACGGGTTGCAGTAACGGTGTTGTTGTGAACAAACCGTGCAATGACGGCGACTTGTGCACTACAGAGGATGCCTGCTCGGATTCGGGAATTTGCGTCGGCACCACAAAGGCGTGCAACGACGGGTTGTTCTGTAACGGTGAGGAAAGCTGCGACTCCAGCACCGGCGACTGCCTCGACGGGGCGGCCCCAGTGGTTGACGACGGGATTGGATGCACCCAGGATTCGTGCAACGAAGATACCGACACGGTGCTCCACGAAGCTGACAGCACATGGTGCGACGATGGCAACATCTGTACCGCCGATGTGTGCGTGGCAGGGCTAGGGTGCCGCAACAACGCCGTCGTCGGGAAGCCTTGCGATGACGGAAGCGCTTGCACGGTCAACGATCAGTGCAGTGACCAGGGATTGTGTCAGGGGTTCTCGGAGGATTGTGATGATGGCGCGTACTGCAACGGCATCGAAACGTGCGATTCTCTGACCGGTGACTGCCTTCCGGGACCGGCGCCGATTGTGGATGATGGGGTGTCCTGCACGAGCGATTCCTGCGATGAAGTGAACGACGAAGTACATCATCTCCCGGACGACGCCCAGTGTAACGACAGCAACCCCTGCACCCTGGACGTCTGCGATGTCCTGCTGGGTTGCACGCACACCCCTCTTACCGGCCAGAGTTGTGACGACGCAGACCTCTGCACTTTCGGCGATGCGTGCGGCGACGACGGCGTCTGCGCCGGGGTGCAGGTGGGTTGCGCCGACCCCTTCTTCTGTGACGGAGAGGAGTTCTGCGATCCGGCGACGGGGGATTGCACCGTGGGGTTCGTGCCTCAGGACAACGTGGACGATGGCATTGACTGCACCAATGACTACTGCGACGAAGAACTGGATGCGATTGTCCACGAGGCGGACCACTTCTTCTGCGATGACGGCAACGTCTGCACCTCCAACACCTGCAACGTGGAAGCCGGCTGTGTCAATCCGCCGCTGAGCGGTCCGCCCTGCGACGATGGAGACGTTTGCACCACGGGCGATGTGTGCGTCTTTGGGTCCTGCGTTCCCGGCGAGTACATTTGCGGCGAGATCTGCGGCAACGGTGTGGACGACAACAACAACGGCGCAGTCGATTGTGCAGACACCGGATGTCGATTCGACGAAACCTGCCTGGGAGAGTCTTGCTGGAATCCCTTTGTCGTCACCGAGACTCCGGTGACCGCTGACGATAGTCACCTGCTTCTCAGCTTCACTGGGGATACCCGACTGTCGGCAGATGACCACGAGGCGTCGTGCCACACCGGGACGCAACAGGCCCCGGACGACGTTTATCGGCTTGTTCTCGACGTAGAAGCCCAGGTGACGGCCACCTTCGACTTCGATACGGACTACTGGTATCCCGCTCTCAGTCTGTTTGACGGGAATTGTGGTGCCGGAAACGAGATTGGCTGTGACTACACAACCTCCCCCGGCGGGCCTGCTGTGATTTCTCAGTTGCTGGCACCCGGCACCTATTTCTTTGTTGTGGACGCAGCCTACACTACCGACGAGTACAGCTACTGGATTGAGTTCGAAATCACCGTGCCGTCGACCACCGAGACGGACTGCAGCGACGGAATCGACAACGACGTCAATGGCAGCACGGATTGCTGCGACGCTGCTTGCACGGGCGACCCTGCGTGCCTCATGGAGGGCAACTGCGGGGACCTGATGGACAACGATTGTGACGGGGCCGTGGACTGTTGCGACGAGGATTGCAACGGAGACAGTCAGTGCGCCGCCGAGTCGGACTGCACAGACGGCGTTGACAACGACTGTGATGGACTCTTCGATTGCGACGATGCCGATTGCCTGGTGGACGACGTTTGCATGGGGGAGAGTTGCGACAACCCGTTCCTCGTGAACGACGGTTTGGCCATTGGTCCCGAGCAAGACGGAGTCGTTTTCACGCTGACCGGGGACACGACGGGGCGGGAATCAGACCTCTCCGGTTCCTGTGATTCGGCCACGGCTCAGGCAGCGGACGAGGCTTGGGAGTTTGTGTTGAGTCAGGAAGCCTATGTGACCATTTCCTACGACTTCACGGAGAGCTACAACTACCCAGCCTTGGTCCTCTTCAGTGGGGCGTGCAGCCCAGCCGGTGAGATGGCTTGTGATTTCACCAAGAGTGGCGGGGGGCCGGCGGTGTTCGAGGGTGTACTCAATGCTGGGGTCTACTACATTGGAGCCGATGCGGCTTATACCAGCGACGATGGTCCCTACACCATCGAGCTTGTGGCGGCCATGATCACCGCCACAGAGACCGGCTGTGGGGATGGTTTTGACAACGACCAGGACGGGTGGCTCGATTGCTGCGACTCCGATTGCGATTCCGCGGCGGAGTGCCAGACGGAGACAAATTGCTCGGATGGTCTGGACAACGATTGTGATGGAGCCTTCGACTGTTGCGATGTCAACTGCAAATCCCAGGAACTCTGTACGGCGGAGGTCGGGTGCAACGACGGCGTTGACAATGACTGCGATGGGAAGAAGGATTGTCTCGACACCGACTGCTCCTCCCTCCAGATTTGCACCGGGGAGAGCTGCTTGAACCCGCTTCTGGTCAACGATGGAGTCTCCATCGGTGCAATGGATGACGGGGCCATATTCAACTACAATGGAACGACCACCGGTTCCCAAGCCAGCTACACGACGAACTGCGCGGCGGGCTCGGCCGGAGCACCGGACAACGTCTACTCTTTCACGTTGGATGTAGTGGCCCAGGTGACCATGACGCAGTCCTTTGGGTCTGCGTACGACTACCCGACCATGTACTTGTACGGAACCACCTGCGTCCCTGCCAGTCAGATTCGCTGCAACAACGGTGGGTATGCCAAGGCCGCAGTGATTCAAGAGGTTCTTGATCCCGGCACCTATTACGCAGTGTTCGATGCCAGTTACGACTACATGGATGGGCCGTACAGCGGCCAGTTCACCATCATGATCCCAACGGAAGCCGAGACCGTCTGTGATGATGGTGTGGACAACGATCTCGACGAGTTCTTCGATTGCTGTGACTCCGATTGTGATGGGGCCATCCAGTGTGGTGCGGAGACTCAATGCAACGACGACGTGGACAACGATTGCGACGGGACCACCGACTGCGAAGACTCCGATTGCAACGGAGACAGCGCTTGCGCCGGTGAGTCCTGTGTGCAGCCCCTGAGCGTCAACGGCGGTGACACCATTTTCGCTGCCGATTTGGGTTCGGTCTTCACCTATTCGGGGACCCTGTTGGATACCGTAGACTACTACCAATCTGCCTGCCAATCCTATGTAAATGGGGGCGGGGATCGGGTCTATATGATGGATCTTGGAGTGGAAGCGGCCATTCACGTGGAGCTGACCCAGGACCTCGGCAACGACGTTCCAGTCCTCCTCCTTTACGACGGACAGTGTGTTCCCGGTTCGGAGTTGGTGTGTGACAAGCCGTCATCTGGTGGAGTCGCGGCCGTCGTAGACCACACTCTTCCTGCCGGAGTCTACTATGTCGTCGTGGATTGTGGCGATTGGGACGGGCAATGCGGTGGGTATGGCCTCTCTATTTCTGTCCTGGCCCCCCTAAACAGGGTCATCTCGACCAGCGATCATCCCCGCAGGCTTCGTCAGTCGGCTCATGGCTTGCTCGACGTACCAAAGTACGCCTCCAGCGCCATGTACGCCGACTTCCTTGCCTGCGGGGCGCTCCCTGGCCGAGCTGACCCTGTTTGATTGTCAATTGGTGGCTGTTGGCACACACTGCTTCAAAAACTGACCCAGGCGGTTGAGATAATCGGCGCCGCCCCCAATGAGGGTTTCGTTGTGGCCGAACCCCTCAATCTTGTAAAACGCCTTCGGCTCCGACGCTGCTTGGAAGAGCTGTTTGCCCAATTCAAACGGGATGAGGCGATCCCCGGTGCTGTGGACGAAGAGTTTCGGGCAGTGGATTTGAGCGACCTTGTCCACGGACCGCATCTGGCTTTTCACCCACGAATCGGGAACCACCGGTGCGATGGAATTGGCGACGTCTGGGATGGAAGTGAAGCTGGATTGAACCACAAGTCCGGCGGGTTCATGCCGAGAGGCGAGTTCTGTTGCCACCCCGCCGCCCAACGAGAATCCGTACACAACAATTCGCTCCGGGGGAACGTTGAGGGTTTGGGTGAGGTACGTCCAGGCCCCCTCAGCGTCGGCGTACAAACCCTCTTCGGAAGGGTCCCCTTCGCTTCGCCCGAAGCCCCGGTATTCCACCAGAAGCCCTTCCACCGGAAGGTTGGAGAATGTAGCCTTGTAGTCATCGAGGAAGTACGTCAGGTTGCCGGCGTTGCCGTGGAACCATAGGAGGAAGGGGCCGTTCGGAGTCGCTTTGGGGTTCTTTGCCAACCAGGCATGGAGGTGGACTCCGTCGGATGCGTCGAAGAAACGATCCTCCAATTCAAACCCCAATTGTTGTTTCTGGCGGAGGGCATCCACTTCATCCCAGCGTCCGGTCGGATAGGGGGCGGGGAAATAGACCAGGCGGTCCTGAAATAGGAAGACACCCACTGCGATAAGGACGACGAAGAGCACTGCGCCCCCCACCCAGAACCACATCTTCCTTCGTCGAGTCATGCAACCTCCAGCGATGTGGACCATTGAACAGTCACAGGAGGGGACGGGTCAAGAGTTTTCCCGGGCCTTCGGATCTGTATCGTTGGAGGGTGTCAGGAAGGGTTGGCTTCCTTGCGGCGGAGGGCGATGAAGCAGATGAGCGCCCCCAACAGAAGGAAGAGGGAGAGCGGGTGGATGGGAGAAGGGGCGGTGGAGCATCCGCTTCCGGAATGGCTCTTGGCGCCGAAACCGCCCAGACTCCCGAATACCGAATCGGAGTCCACTACGTCGGTTTCTTCAACGGGGGCATCGCATCCTTCGTCGATGGCTCCGTCGCAGTTGTCGTCGCGCTGGTTTCCGCACACCTCGTCCACACCTGGATTCTGAGCATCGTTATTGTCATTGCAGTCTTTGCCTGCGCAGAAACCGTCTTCGTCCTGGTCGCTGCAAGTGCACACCCCAAGAACATCAAACCCGCTCCACACTGGGGCAAGGCACTCTCCCCCTTTGGAGCAATCGTCGGCAGTAAAACAGAATTCCTGGCAACTTCCCGGCCCGGCCATGGCAGAGCATAGCAGCCCATCGGCGCACTGGATTTCATCCATTTCCAGCGAGTCACACGCTTCGTCTACAGGCAGGTCCAAGGTTGGAAAACAGTCGAACTTGCCCAGCGGATTGGGGTAGCAGGCTCGGTTCGGTCCGCAGTCACCCCCTCGAATGTCGCATTCGGCTGGGGGCATGCACGTCTCAATCTCTGTGGCGCACGCTTCCCATCCACAGCTCCAGCGGTGGGTCGGGTTGGGGAACTCGTCGCAGTGCTGCTGGTAGCACTCAATCAACTGCTCAGCTTGCTGTTTCGCTTCCTCGGTGCCGTCGTTGTAGCAATCCAAGACGCACTGGGCATCTCCCTCGGGGCAGCCTTTCAGGCAGGAGAGGACGGTTTTGCATGTCTGGTTCCCCGTCTCCAACGGGATGCATTTGCCCAGCGCGTATCCGCACTTCTCTCGTGCGCACTCTTCGAAGGTTCCCCCCGAATCGTTGCACTGCATGTAATAACAGAAGACCACATCCTGGAGGATGCTCAAGGCCTCTTTGGTGCCGGTTCGATAGCAGCGGGCCCGGCAGCGATTCTCGCCGTCGCAGGCGTCGATACAATTGCGAACCGTCATACAGCTTTGGACACTGCACAGGCTGTTGTCGCAGCTTCCATCCTCCTGACATCCCGCCTTGCACCAGCACAATTCGTCGTCCTCCAGGCAGGAGGGCTGGACGCCGTCGACATGCCCGGAGATCCAGTCCTTGAACGCATCGACTTTGGTGTGCACGGCGGAACCCGAGCACGGATCGCTGGAGTTCTCGCTCCAAACGGCGGAGTTCACCCCGATGACCTTCCAACCCTGTTCGTCTTCATACAGTCCGGGGCCTCCCGAATCTCCGAAGCACACTCCCGACTCGGCGTAGTTGCTGACATAGATCCAGTTGTCCCACTCGGACAGCTCCATGGTTCCAGAGCGCTTGACTCCTCCGCCAGTCTGCTCGACTCCGTCGGACACTCCGTAGCCCACATAGAGGATTGATTCACCCTGCATGGAGGGGGGGAAGTCCTCTGTACGGTAGGGGAGGGGTTCTACCCCTTCCACCGGTGCTGAGAGGTGCATCAAGGCGACGTCGTTGTAGCTGTAAACATTGTCGTATTCAGGGTGGATGAAGAACGCATCGCCCTGGGCGAAGTCCCCGTCGGGTTTCTTCCCGAATCCAGCCATGTTGGCGTCTGGTCCGGCGTAGAACTGCACCAACTCCGGCGTCGTCGGCATTTCAGCCGACCCTTTGAGGCAGTGGGCTGCTGTGAGAACCCACTGGGGAGCGATGAGGGTACCCGAGCAGAAGGAACCCATGTACCCGTATCCGACCACTTCGGTGGTGAGGGCTCCCACGCCGGGCCATCCACTTTCCGGGACCCCGCCCACGATGGGGCTTAGGACCGGAGGGGGCAGATTGTCGTTGGTGGGTTGGGCAACGGCGTTTGAGGGAAGGGTGGTGAGGACAAGCGGGACAAGCAAAGACAGCAAAAAACGATTCATCGAGAGACTCCCTGAATAGTGGGCCGATGCGGGGCCTCCCGGAGGACCGGGAGTAGACTTCTCCGCAGCGCAGCGAACCAACATATCAGAAAGGGTCGGTGGGGGTCAAATGGGTGAAAGGGATCTTGGGTCGCAAAGCGCAGTAGCGTGGGTGTGGGGGGGCTCTTGACTAGTCCGTGAATGTGGAGGGTGGAAGGAAGTTTCGAAAGCCCGCGTTGACGAAAGCGACGGTATCCTTCACGAACCCTTCGATGCTGTCCAGGTCCAGTTCGTGTTTGAGCATCTCCACCAGGCTCGTTACGAAGAAGGTGGCCAGGGCATGGAGGAAGAACCCGGAAGTTGGTGCCGGGGACCCGGTGGCGAACTCCCACGCATCCAGGTGTTGCAGGAAGATGTCTGTGGCTCGCTGGGCCAGTTCCTCGGGGTACTGCGTGAGACTGGAACCTTCGGCCAGGAGGAAGACCAGCTTGAGGTTCTCCAGGTGCTCTTCGATGAGGAGGATGAGGGGAACTGGATTGTCTTCGAGCCAGGCGAGGGGAGGAAGGGGAAAGTCGGGGCCTGGTTCCAGAAGGGAGGCCGCTTCCAGCGATCGGTCGAGGGTGTCCACGGTGGGTTGGACGAGGGCCAGAAAGAGGTCGTCCTTGTCGGCGAAGTAGGTGTACAGATTGCCCAGGG
>CALFHQ010000161.1 GCA_937876385.1 uncultured Pseudomonadota bacterium | reverse complement strand
GCTTCTCTCGAATGGTGCCGTCTGTGTAGTAGTTCCGCTGGTCGATGTGTCCATCGAAGTCGAGATCAGCTTCCTCTTGAGTGAGAACGCCGTCGGCATCGTACATGCGGATGATGTCCTTGGTGCCGTTGAAATCGAGGTCGGCCTCTTTCTTGGCCAGGTGTCGTTTGACTTCGCCGGACTTCCCGTCGGCTGGAGCCTCGACGTAGTAGTTCCAGACGTCAGGCTTCCCGTCCCCGTTGACATCTCCACGCTCTTCAATGAGGGAGCCGGCTCCTTTCTGCTTGATGGGAACCGGGTTGACCTGGGCCCAAAGCGAGGCGGACGCTGCAAACACGAGGGTGAAGGCAAGCAAGGACGCCACTTTTATGTCGGATCTGGCCATGATTCCTCCTGTGGAATCGGTTGGAATATATCACCCGGCATGCCGAAAATCAAGGTAGGACAAGGGTTTTCCGCCTCACAGAAGAGGGCTCACCAATCTCGCAACCCCCTCACCAAATCGGTAGAGGAAGGGGCGGTTCTGGTATTCCTCAACGGTGACCTCTCGAGCGTGCTTCAGATCCTCGAAGAACTGGGTGGCCATGGTTGCGGCAAACTCCTCGTCGAAGACAAATGCGTTGACCTCGAAGTTCAGTTGGAAGCTACGAATGTCCATATTGGCCGAACCCACCGACGCCATCCAATCGTCGACCACATAGCTCTTGGCGTGGATGAACCCCGACTCGTACTCGTAGATGGTTACCCCGGCGTTGAGCAAGTCGAGGTAGTAGGAACGCCCCGCCCATAACACGAGACGGAGATCCGATTTGCGAGGCACGAGGAGGCGAACATCGATCCCGGAGAGGCTGGCATTGACAAGGGTGTTCAGTGTGGCCTCATCGGGAATGAAATAGGGGGAAGTTATGAAGATCCGTGACATGGCCCCGGCCATGGCTCGCAGAAGGACCTGCTGCACCGACCGCCACTCGAGATCCGGGCCGGAGGGGATAATCTGCACCGTGGCGTTGCCCGGGTGCTCGTTGAAATCGGCAAACTCGATGTGCTCCAGAACGTCGTTGGTAGCAAAGAACCAATCCTCGAGCACAACTTGCTGAAGATAGCTGACGGCAGGTCCCCGGATGCACATGTGGTTGTCGCGCCAGTGACCGATGCTCGGGTCGAGGCCTATGTACTCCTCGCCAATATTGAGCCCGCCGGTGAATCCGACTGTCCCGTCAACGACGAGGATCTTTCGATGGTTTCGGAAGTTGAGTTGGTCGGAAAACAGGGGCAGTCGGATTGGGGCGAAGACGGCCACCTTTCCCCCTTGCGCCTCCAACTCCCTGAAAGCGCTCAGGAAAGTGCGCCATGTACCGACTCCGTCGACCAACACGTAGGTCTGAACACCACGAGCGGCCGCATCGGTCAAAGCAGCGATGAAGTCCTTTCCAACGCCATCGTTGCGGAAGATGTAGGACTCCAGGAGGACGTGCTTCTGGGCTCCCTGGATGGCCCGAATCATCTCAGGGTAGGTTTGTCGAGCGTCTCTCAGGAGGCGAACTCGGTTCCCGGTCGTGGCCAGCCCTCCCGTCAACCGAGCCCCCAGCCGCATGACGATTCGCTGCTGCGGATTCGGCAGGGAGGGGCGGTTTAGAGACGGCGATGGCGGGGCCAGGTTGCGTCGGTGTTCCAGCGTCCGCCCTCGCCACCGAGCCCTGCGACGGACTCGCCTTCGACCGATGAGCCAGTAGGCTGCGACCCCGACTCCGGGGAGGAAGATCAAGGTTCCGATCCAGGCCAGACCGGCAGAGGGGTTGCGCCGCTCCAACACCACGGCCACCGACAGGATGACGCTATGAACGATAACCAGCAGCAGCAACAAGGTTCCCAGGGTCATAAAAACTCTCCCGGCAGGTGACGCGGACCAGAAGAAGAATAGGACAACCGAGGGGCAAGGACAAGTTTCGCTAAACATCGAGGAGGTCGTCTCCGCTATGGCCCCCCTGATAACCGACCGACACCTGGGGATTAGACATGAATACCACAAGCAAGACCAAGGCAAATGGACGCAGTCAGCGAAGACTTCAGTTGGAAAAGCGCCAGCACGAACGACACGAGCTGATGGAAGGGTTCTCGTGTTATTGGATGGGTCGAAAATTGCTTTGCCTGGCTTTGGATCAAGGACCGGGTGGGGCATTCTTGAAGACCAACGAGGAGATTCCTCTGGGCGCTCCACTCATCATCGTTCCCGACAAGGATCTCCAGGGAAGGACCGTACACCTGATAGCCGACGTCGCCCGACACCAGGAAATGCCCGCCCGAGGTATTGGGATTCGTTGGCGTTACGCCATCTCGGCGGACGGAGAGGTGGCGCTGCGGATGTTCCTCCGGGATCACTTCAGACTGGCCGATGCGCCGGTGCTGGAGCAAACCAGTCTGAACACCGGAGACGTCCCAAAGGCCCTCTTCGACTTCGGGGAGCTGGGCTTCCGCCTTGTTTCGGCGCAAAGACTGACGCACTTGGTCGAGAGCCTTCTATCTGGGAATTCAGAGGTTCCCGAGAGTCAGCCGTCTCATGCGTCTTCGTCTGAGGAGAGCCAATCGGAGATGCTCCTCATCAACCTGCCGGTGTTGTATCGTTGGGGTGGGAAATGGGAACAGGGAACGGTTCGATTCGCTTCTAGAAGCAAGTTGGTTCTCGAGAGTCGCCACCCTCTCCCGGCCCCGGGGCGAAAGCTGCTTATCGCCGGCACTTCGAACTCCGGCGGGTCTGACCTGACTTTGTGGGGGACGGCGCTGCAGAGCCTCGTATCTCGAATGGGTGCGACCCGCCTCGAGTTGACAATTACTCGGGGATTCCTGGGTGAAAACGAACTCTCTGACCCGGGAGACTACGTGTCTCGCTTGGGCGCCCACCTGGAGAATGCGGGCACCGCCTGAGCCGAAACAGGGTCATCTTGCCCAACCTGACCCTGTTTGATTGTGAGATTCGGTTCTTGTCAGGCGAGCATCCGCTCGTGCTCTTCCTGTTCCTGTTTGCAGTGAATGCAGAGGGTTGTCACCGGACGAATCTCGAGCCGTTTGAGGGCAATATCCTCTCCGCATCGGTCGCAAACGCCGAATTCCCCGTCTTCGATGCGCTGCAAGGCAACGTTTATCTTTCGGAGCATTCCCTTTTCTCGACCTCTCAAACGGAGAATCAGTCCCTGGTCGGCCTGAGAGGCTGCAAAGTCCAGCTCGTCGGAGAGTTCGTGGAGGTCCAGTGCCATGTCGTCCTGCAGCGTCTGTCGTGCCCGGCGCAGGAGTTCCCTCCGCTCCTCTTCCAAACGTTCCTTGAACCGCTCAATATCTTTCTTCTTCACGCCAGCACCTCTAAAAATGGGGGTCTTGCCGGTGAAATTGTTGCAGAAGGATAGTGACAAACCTGGTCCTGTCAAGTGTCTCTTTGTAAACCGGGAAAAGAGCAGTGGTTTGGGGTTGTTTGGCGGTAGTGGTTGAACCCCGAAGCCGAGGAGGTTATCATGGCGCTCCTTGTGGAGATTTGGGGGAGGCACGTGAGCGAATTCTCAAAGAATGACCCGACGGTTCCAATGGAAGACGGGATGATCATCTACGACTGGAACAACGTCGACCGGGTGGGACCCATCGCCCAGGGCCCCGTGCGATTGCTGGACGAGACGTTGCGGGACGGACTTCAGTCTCCTTCGGTGGTCAATCCCCCGCTGGCAGACAAGATCATGCTCGTCCACACCATGAACGAGTTGGGCATCGACTGCGCTGACATCGGTCTCCCGGGAGCTGGAGATCGTGCCTACCGCGACGTCGAGGGCATCTGTCGTGAGATTTCCTCGGCCAAGCTCGCTATCTTGCCGGCGTGTGCTGCCCGAACCCTCGACAAAGATGTGCAGCCCATCATCGACATTTCGCAGGCCACTGGAGTGGCCATCGAGGTTCTGGCGTTCATCGGCACGAGTCCCATTCGCCAGTTTGTGGAGAGTTGGGATTCCTATTCGATGTACAAGTTGGTTCGAGAGTCCATTCGCCTGGCTCGCAACTACAACCTCCCCGTGACCTTCGTCACTGAAGACACGACTCGAGCCAAGCCGGACACCCTTTACCCGCTGTACCATGTGGCGGTGGAGGCCGGTGCTTCTCGCATCTGCCTATCGGACACCACGGGCCATGCGACCCCTGACGGCTTGCGAAATCTGGTCCGATTCACGCGCAACATCATCCAGGGGATGGGAAAGGACATCCGGCTGGATTGGCACGGGCACAACGACCGCGGGTTGGGGCTGACCAATGCGCTCCACGCCGTGGAAGCGGGGGTGGACCGTGTTCATGGGACGGCCCTGGGAATTGGCGAGCGTTGCGGAAATGTGGCCATTGATCAGATCATGGTGAACCTCAAGTTGTTGGGGATTCTGGACAACGACTTGTCTCAACTGGTCTTGTATTGCAAGCAGGCGGCGCTGGCGACCCACTTCAAGGTTCCAAGAAACTACCCGGTGGTGGGTGCCGATGCATTCAGAACCTCCACGGGGGTTCACGCAGCGGCCATACGAAAGGCGAAGGATCTGGGTCGAGACCACCTGGCAGACCGCATCTACTCGGGGATCCCGGCGTCGATGTTTGGATTGAAGCAGAAGGTTGAGATTGGTCAGATGAGCGGCGAATCGAACGTCGTTTTCTGGCTTGAAACAAAGGGATATGAGACAACCGATGGCCTGGTGAAACGGATACTGGACGTAGCCAAGAACAGCCATCGAGTGTTGGACGACATTGAGTTGGAGTTCATCGTAAAACGGCACAGGCAGGAACACGCTGGCCAATAAGGAGAGATTGAAATGGCAAAGGTGCTGGACCAACTGATACAGAATCGATTGCAGAAACTGGAACAGCTTGAAGAGAAGGGCTACAAGGCCTATCCCAATACGTTCAAGCCGGACACGACGTTGGATGCCATCGTGAAAGAGTTCGAGGAAACCGAACGCGAAGCGTTGGTGGGATTGGACCGGGTCTTTGCCGTTGCCGGTCGCATCATGAGTTTGCGTGTGATGGGGAAGGCAGCGTTCTTCCACATTCGGGATCGATATGGCCGTTTGCAGATTTATGTCCGCAAAGACACGTTGGGGGAGGAGGCTTTTGACGACTTCAAGAGTTGCGAGGTGGGGGACATCATCGGCGCTCGAGGTGGGCTCATGCGCACTCGAACCGGCGAGCTCACCCTGGAAGCCACGGAAGTGCTGTTGTTGACCAAGGCTTTGCGCCCCCTTCCGGAGAAGTTCCACGGTCTCCAGGACATCGAGTTGCGATTCCGCCGTCGCTACGTGGATCTCATCATGAACGACTGGGTGCGCAACCTGTTTGTCACACGAAGCCGCATCGTTCAGTTTATCCGCAATTATCTGGGTGATCGAGGGTTCTTGGAAGTGGAAACACCGATGATGCATCCCATCCCCGGCGGAGCGGCAGCTCGCCCCTTTGTGACCCACCACAACGCCTTGGACATGGATTTGTACCTTCGAATTGCCCCGGAATTGTACTTGAAGCGCCTCCTCGTGGGTGGGCTGGAGCGGGTCTACGAGATCAACCGAAGCTTCCGGAATGAGGGGCTCTCCCACAAGCACAATCCGGAATTCACGATGTTGGAGTTCTACTGGGCTTACGCCACATTCGACGACTTGATGGACCTCACCGAAGCCATGATTTCGGAGCTCTTCGAGAAGGTCTTGAACAAGAGCGTAATCGAGATTGACGGCATGGAGATTTCCATGGCCCGTCCATGGAAGCGGCTGAAGCTTCGTGATTCCTTGGTGGAGGTTGCCGGGCTGCCTGAAGCTCAGGTGGACGACAAGGCGTTCCTGTCGGCCTGGCTGGAGAAGCGAGGGGTTGCCGTGAAGCCGGACTGGGGTATTGGGAAGCTCCAGGTCGAGGTATACGATGAAGTCGTGGAAGGCGCCTTGGTGGATCCAACCTTCATCATTCACCACCCGGTGGAGACCTCTCCGTTGTCTCGTCGAAACGACGAGGACAGCTCGGTGGTGGATCGCTTCGAGTTGATTATCGCTGGACGTGAGATTTCAAACGCCTTCTCGGAGTTGAATGATCCTCGTGACCAGCGGGCTCGATTTGAGGCTCAGGCCAAAGCTCGTGAGGCGGGGGACGACGAAGCGCATATCGTGGACGAGGACTTCCTCACTGCGCTGGAGTTCGGGATGCCCCCGGCGGCCGGTGAAGGGATCGGAATCGACCGTCTGGTCATGCTGGCCACCGGTGTGGACAACATCAAAGAAGCGATCCTCTTCCCGCTGATGCGTCCTGTGGATGACCAAACTGCTTCGTTGGACGAGGACGAAGCGACCTTAGACGAGTAATCACCGTATGCGATGGCCCCTGCTGGCCCTGCTGGCCCTCTTCTTCTCGGTTACCGGGTTGCTGTTCTTCCTGGGAGAGGGTTCTTCGTGGGCTGGGAGCAGCCTTGTTGTGTGGAAGTCAGTGCTTCTGGGCATCGGCTATCTTTGGGTGTTGGGGTGGACCCTTCCCCAGAGACGCTCGCTGGTTTTCCTGTCGTCGGCTGCTGTGCTGGTCTTTGTTCCCAATGTCCTTCCGGTAGTTCTGCCGGTTCTGGCGGCTCTTCTGGCCATTTTCAGCCTGCGCTGGGGAGGTAAGGGACGTACGTTGCGAGGGTTTGGTGCTCTGGTGGTGGTCCTGGGGATTGTGCGGGGGGTTCTGGACCTCGTTTCCCCGGTGGGCTCTTTCTGGATCGCTGTTGTAGGGGGAGGTGCGATGGCCGGCGGGTTTCTCGTGTGGGCCTTTCTGCACCTCGGTTTGGCTCGTCGGATGGCGGGAATCGTGTCGGTTTCTCTCATCGCATTGGCGTGGCTTGCTGCCCTCAGCCGCAGTCTGAGCCCCGGGGTGCGGTTCAACTTGCTCATGGTTGTTTACCTCGTTGCATTTATCGTTGCAGCGGGGGGAATTGCGTCGCTGTTCACCTACCTGTTCTTGAAGACCTTCGAGCGGCTGGATCGTTCTCCGTTGCAGTCTTGGCTCTCCTTCCTGCCGCTGACGGCACCGTCCTATTACATCGTGAGTCGGTTGTTGCAGGGGACTCCGTGGGGCGCTCAAAGTCCGTCTCTGGCTTACGCCATGGCATTGGACATCGTGGTCGCTGCATCGGTGTTACTTCTGGTGCTCGTACGTCTGGGTGGCGGTCGATGGGGTCGAGGGCACTACACTTGGATGATTGCCTGGAAGTTTCTGAAGTCGCAGCGGCTGGTGCCCACCTGGAAGACACGCCGGATGATGGCCATTCGCCAATCTCTGCCGGAGAGAGTCGAGCTTCGCGGGCATCTGGTGACCCTTCTTGTGGCGGTGACTCTGGTGCTCGCTGCGTGGTTGGGAGGTCTCCTCCTCAACGAGTGGGTGATGGACTCCACGATTCTCCGTTTCTCGAGACTGGGGTTGACCACGGTCGCCGGGGCCTTTTTTGCTTTCCGCTTCTTCTCCAATCGAGGCACAACATCCTGGATTGACGGTCTCTTTGCCTTGGTCATCATCGGCTACATCGGGTTTGCCGTCTGGAATACTGGAGGGGGTGCGGACACTCGTGTTGCCCGCCTCGTGGGTCTGTCAGCGGCCATTCTTGCTGCTTCTCTGGTGGGAATTCAGGGGTTGCTGAGGGTTGTCTTGAGGCGTCGGGCGCGCTCGGGGCGTCTCCCTCGGGATTTGGATCCGACCCTGGCTCCTCGAATCGAGAATCGGATCAGAGAGGGTGTTTCGGCGTCCATGTTCGTGTCGGTGGTTGGGGTTGCAGTGGGAGTTTGGGCGCTCATCGTGGTTCTCTCGGTGATGGGTGGGTTCTCTTCTGATCTGCGCAAGCGAATCATCACTGCCAAAGATCACGTCATGGTGAAGGCGACGGGGGACAGCGACTCCCTGGATGACCCGCTGGGGCTGTGCGACCGAATTTCACAAATACCTGGAGTTTCGGGGGCTTCTGCTTATGTGGAAGGGGACGTCATGATGTCCTCTAACCTCAACGTGTCCTCCACTGTGTCGGTGCGAGGGGTGGACGATACGAAAGTGGGTCTGGCCTTTCTGGAGCCGACGTTGGTGGCTGGCTCTCTGGGACTGTTCGACGCCCCCGAGTTGCTGGTTTCCCTTCCAGACACGAACCTTTTGCCCCTGGGGCTGGTGCAGACGAATACCCTTGGGACTCCCGGCGAGGAAGAGAACGAGTCCAAGGAAGAGGGAGGGGAGGTGGGCTTCGGCTTGTTGGCCATGCCCATTCTGGAGGAATCTGACGAGCCCTCTGACGAGATGACTGCGCCCGTGGAGGAGCTCGACGACGGGGAAGATTGGGTAGATCCGGTATCTGGGATGCCTCCCATGCCCGATTTGGGCCTGGATGACGGGGTGGAACCGGATGCTTCTCCGGGGAGTGAGGCTTCTGGCGCCGGTCAGGGTGTTCTTCCGACGATCATTATCGGCAGGGAATTGGCTCGTTCGTTGGGCGTTTCTGTGGGTTCTTCGGTGACGGTGATCTCCCCCGACGGGGACATCGGCCCCATGGGTGTTCAACCCAAGGCTCGAAGTTTCAGAGTCGCTGCGACCTTTGCCACGGGGATGTATGACTACGACTTGACGCTGGCGTACATGCACCTTCCCGACGCGCAGCGGTTTTTGAATCTCGGCAACCGGATTGATCACATCGATGTGCGGCTGGCCGATGTGGATACGGCCGCGGAAGTGGCAGCGAAGATCCCTGCGTTGGTGGATAGCGGCAGTGTAGAGGTGCTCACCTGGGTGGAGATGAACAAGAGTCTGTTTTACGCGTTGCGACTGGAACGGATCGTGATGTTTGTGGTGTTGGGTTTCATCATTCTGATTGCTTCGTTCAACATTGTATCGTCGCTGATCATCATGATTCGGCGGAGGCTCTCGGCCATCAGCATTCTCAAGACGATGGGGGCAACGACTGGAGACGTGATCGGTCTGTTTTTCCTGTTGGGTCTGGCGGCGGGATTTTTTGGAATGGTAAGCGGTGTAATCATGGGTCTGTCGACGTGCGGCATCATTGAGAACCTTGGTGTGACCCTGCCAGTGGAGTATTACATTCGAGAGCTTCCCGTGAAGGTGGAGGGGTGGCAAGTGGCTCAGGTGGCCCTTGCTGCGCTGTCCATCACTGCTCTGGCTGCGTTGTGGCCGGGGCGTCTGGCATCCCGGGTGGTGGTAGTGGAGGGACTCAAAGATGAGCGATAGAGGAACAGAGAAGCGCGAGATCCTTCGAGTCACGGATCTGAGCAAGAGCTACTATCATCTGGGGCGAGAGGTTCCCATCTTGAATCGAGCCAATCTGGTCTTGTACGAGGGGGACATGTTGTCGGTGAGCGGCAAGTCGGGGATCGGCAAGAGCACTTTTCTGCACGTTGTGGGGACTCTGGACAGACCTACGGCGGGTTCGGTGCACTATTGGGGGGAGGATGTCTTTTCGATGTCCGACGGTGTGTTGGCTCGATTCCGAAACGAACAGTTGGGGTTCATCTTCCAGTTCCACCACTTGCTTCCCGAGTTTACCGCATTGGAGAACGTGATGATTCCCGCGCTCATTGCCCGGCGTGACAGTCGGTCGGCCCGGGAGCGAGCAGAAGGGCTCTTGGAAGAGGTGGGGCTTTCCCATCGGCGGGAGCATCGTCCAGGTGAATTATCGGGGGGAGAGCAGCAGCGGGTGGCCATTGCGAGGGCATTGATGATGAAGCCTCGTATCGTGTTTGCCGATGAGCCGACGGGGAACTTGGACGAGCGAACATCAGACGAGATCCACGAGCTGCTTTTCCGCCTGAACGAGGACTTGAACTTGACCCTGGTCGTGGTGACTCACAGTGCGTCGCTGGCTAAGCGACTACCCAGTCGCTACGTGATGCGGGACGGAACTCTGGAGAAATCGGACGGATAGATCTATTTTCTGTAATATTCCCAGCGTGTTAGACAACCAAGGAACGAGTTAATTCGGATCGCACCTGACTATTGCCGTCGCCACACGGATGTGTTAACGTCTAGGTGCAATCAGTGAAACATTGTTCTCCGTAGGATCTTGATGAGTGTCTGCCGTCGTGGCGGTCAGCCTGAGTTCTGCGGAGGGCGGCGAGTTGGAGGGCTCCTAGCGATGACGGATGCGGCCAAACCGCTCCCACTCACGGGAATGTTGAAGACAGTTTTCGACAGCCGCTATGTGGGCTTCCTCGTTGTGGACGACAGTGGAAAGGTGAGGCGAGCCAATCCCTTCGTAGTCGAGTTGCTGGGGAGTCCCATCGAAGAGACGACCTGCCGCTTCAACCTCCTGACCCTCCCGACGATACCAGCGGACAAGCGAGAGCAGCTTCGTCGCACGCTAAAACAGGGCAGGCGACGGAGTTTCGATATCGACTATGTGTCCATGCACGGGAAGGCATCGGCCTTGACCATGGAAGTCCATCCAATCAAAGAGGGTGACCTGCGTGGTTTTGCGGTGTGCATCGTCTTGGACGACACCTCCAAGCAGCGGCTTGCCCAACACCTCCAGCAGGCAGCCCAAACCGAAGGCCTCGCCTTGTTGTCCGGGGTTCTCGCCCACGACCTCAACAACCTCCTGACGACGGGTTTGGGGTACGCCGGGCTGGCACGAAGTATTGGCGATCCCAGAAAGAGGGAGCAGGCGTTGGAGCGTGTCGAATCTGCGTTGGAGAGTGCGGCGGGGCTGGTGGACCACTTGTTGGAGCACACCAGCCGGAAGCGAGCCAACCGTTCCAGAAGCACCCCCTTTGGACTGGCCCTGGAGAGAATGATTAACGTCTTCGAGCATCGTGTCATTTCCACTGTAACGTTGCACAAACCCAAACCCCCGAAGGGTGTTTCAGTTGCGGGTTCTCCCTCACAAATTGAGCCGGTTCTGCTGAACCTTCTTTTGAACGCCCAGGAAGCGATGGGCGCTCAGGGGGGGGAGATCACTCTTTCTTGGGAGTTGGTGGACGCTCCACCAGAGAACGTTGCCTGGTGGGTGGATCCGCACGAGGGGAGATACATTCGTTTCTCCGTCGAAGATTCCGGGGTGGGTATCCCGCACGAGAACCTGCGTCTGGTTTTTGAGCCACTCTTTACGACAAAGGGAGCTTCCGGGGGAACCGGATTGGGATTGTACTCGGTTCGCAAGACTCTGGAGGAGTTGTCTGGCACTGTGAGCATCACTTCCCTGGTGGGACGTGGGACTCAGATAGACGTGTTCTTCCCACTGGCGGTAGAAGCGGACAATTCGGCGGCGCTCCAGGTCCCGGTGGTTCGAACGTTGGCGGGACGTGGGGAGCGTGTGCTCTTGATGGAGCCGGATGACATGGTGCGCGAGATGCTGGTGTGGTTGCTGTTGAAGAATGGCTACAAGGTGCTCACCGCTGTCGATTGTGCTGAAGCTTCGCAAATCCTGGAGGGCGGCGAGACCCCGGTGGACTTGCTTTTGGCGTCTGTGACCTCCGATGTGGACTTCCGGGAGCACTGCATCGCGGGAAGCTTCAAAGTAAGTGTTCCCGCCTTGTTCTTGTTGGGGGCGGATTCAGAGACGGCGTCTCTCCCTCCGGGCAGTCGAAGCCTGCACAAGCCATTCAAACCCGAGGGGCTGCTTGTGACTCTGGGAGAGATCCTGTCATCGACCTATCCAGACTCGTCAAAGCGTTGACGTCCTTCCGCCTTCATGATAGAAGTTTGAGGGACCGTATGAGGGGAGTGTATCGCCTATGAGAACTTTGCCGTTGAAGGAATTCGTCCTGGCCGTAGCTGTGGTTTTGATGAGCACGGGCTGTCTGACCGACGAGAACTATGAGGTGTGTGAGTTTCCGCCGCTTCAGCAGGAAGCTTGCGTCTCCTCTGCAGGGGTCGCTCTTCCTATCAGTTGTGTCACCGAGCATCCGGAGTGCCTTGACAGTTACTGCGTCAGCTACGAGGGTTCTCAGCCCTTTTGCTCCATGACCTGCGTGACCAATGACGACTGTCCTGCCGGCGGCGTGTGCAAGGCCTTCTCGGTTGGTTGCACTGGAGACGAAGAGGGCAATGAGTGTGAGAGTTTCTGTGTGAAGCCGTCCGCCATTTCTTCGAATACGGAACCGACGTCCGGGGAGTAGTCCCCCCTTTCCCTGCTTCCCCACGACCCATTCCGACGACCCTTTGTACAGCGCAGTTCTTTGTGTTTTCTTACCTAGCAGGGTTTAGCGGTAGGATCCTTTCCGGGCGGTTGGCTCGGGCCGAAACGCGTCGGGGATCCAGGTGATTCTTGCCTTTTCCTGGCCAAACTCCACGGCGACTACATCGAAGCGGACGTTGAGATGGTGCAATCGCGCGTGCTGAACAAACCAGCGGGCAGTGTCTGTGACCTTCTTTTGTTTGCGCTCATTGACAGAGATCATGGGCGATTCCAGGTATCCCGTGGTAGTGCTTCTGACCTCCACGAAGATCAGTGTGTCGTCGAGGCGTGCGATGATGTCCAGTTCTCCGATTCGACAGCGGTAGTTTCGCTGTACGAGGGTGAGCCCCTGCCTTCTGAGGTAGGAAGCAGCGAGGTCTTCTCCTCGGTTTCCCTGCTCTTTTCTGCGGTCTGGGGTTCGTGAGTTGGGCCTTCTCAGTTCTCTTGTCATGGTCGTTTCTCCAGTAGATGAGGGGTTCTTCTCCTACAAGAACTAACGATAATTCGGGGTGATTTGAGCACATCCGCGGCGAGACTCTTTGGAATATTCTGCTCTACAGCGCCCTGGGATCAGGTGGTCGAATTGAGCACTTTGCGGCAGAAGGTCCTTCGGTGGATGGGGGTCAGCCCGTGCGTTTCGAGGGCCTGGTAATGCGCTACGGTTCCGTATCCGACGTGTCTGTCGAAGCCGTAGTCTGGAAACTGTGCGTGGAGTTCCAGCATCCTGCGGTCTCTGTGGACTTTAGCGAGGATGGATGCCGCGCCGATATGAAAGGAGCGTTGGTCTCCCTTGACGAGGGT
>CALFHQ010000160.1 GCA_937876385.1 uncultured Pseudomonadota bacterium | reverse complement strand
AGCCTTCCTGGCACGACGCTCCCATGAGACAGGGGCGCCCGCAGGTGGTCCCATCGGGTGCTGGAGAGGCCACACACTTTCCTTCCGCAGGATCGCACACCACGAGGGTGCATTCGCTGCTTTGGACACAAGCCGGAGCGCCGGCGGAAGCCAAGGCGCATTGTCCGTCCTGGCATTCCAAGGCTCCTTCGCACCCGGTAGCAGGCATGCGCCAGGAGCAATCCCAATCGGACAGGCAGGAACAATCTCCCTGGGCACCGACGCACTCACCGGACATGCAGATGTCTCCAGTGGTGCAGGGGTTTCCGTCGTCGCACGATGATCCGTTGTCCACCGGTGCCAATTCGCACACTCCGTTGTTCGGATTGCAGGTCGGTTTGACGCAACTGCCGGGCCGAGCCGGAGGACACTGGACTACGCTGTGGGGAATGATCTCACAAGCTCCTTCAACGCAGCCGACGACGCCGTTGCAGAGGTCTCCATCCTCGAACGGGAGGCACTCTTCCCCTTTGGAACATTCACATTCCTGGGAGGTTGTGCCCTGACAGATTCCCTCGACGCAGGAGTCATCCACCGTGCATCCATTGTGGTCGTCGCAAGAGCCTTCCATGGACTCATTGACGCATCCGGAGACTGGATCGCAGGTGTCTGCGGTGCACGGGTTTCCGTCATCGCATTCCACAGCACCTTGCGGCTGGCATTCCCCCAGAACGCACGTTCCACCGAGGGCACACGCATCGCCGGGGTCGCAGGTGGTGAAGCTCAGTTCGATTACCTGGCATTCGCCGTCAACACAACTGGCCTGGAGGCAGGGGTTTTTCAAAGCTTCACAGGGATTGGCCGTGCCGCACGAGTCCCCAGAACCCTTGACGTCCGGATTTTGAGTCACGTCTGCCACGTTCGAGCCGTCCGATGTGGAGCAGGAGGCTGCTAGGAGCAGACAAACAAACGCAGTTGAAGCGATTTTCAGCATGGGGTGACCTCCTCTTACCAGCTTTCCGAGCTGTGACAGGCGATGGACGAGCAGGTGCCGCTTGTGGCATTCCAGTTCAGGGGCCCGGACACGTCTTTGACGCAGTTGACGTGTTTGGCGGGGTCTGAGATCGTGGTGTTGTTGCTCACAGTCTGGTTGTGGCAGGTGGCGCAACCGATCCCCTCGTTGATGTGCTTCGAGTGTCTCCCTGAGAGGCCGCTGTTGGGGTGGCACGACTGGCATGTCATGGAGCCGCCAGTCCATGTGGCAGAGCCGCCGGAGCTGGTGTTGCGCCCGTTGCCGTGGCAGTAAACGCTGCTGCACGTGTCCGATGCGAAGGAATAGGTTCCTCCGTTGCAATCGGTCAAAGCGACGTCCGCCTGTCCGTCGTTGTCGATGTGTCCTTCCGAGAACACATCGGTCGGGACGACATGGCACTTGCCGCAGGCGTAGGCGTTCTTGGCCGCGCTGTCGGTGAGGTGGAAGGTGTGAGCACCAACCTGGGCTTGCGTCGTCAGCGATTCTCCGTCCACACCAAAGGGTGGGGCGCCAGTCTGGTTGTCCTGGCCGCCGTGGCAGAAGACACAGCTCGTCTTCCACCCTGGGTGGCAGGTTTCGCACGATTTGACCCCGCCCTCCAGGTTCGATCCGTGGCACATCTTGCAGCTATTGACGTCCTCGAAGAACCAGTGGCCGTGATCGTTTGGGCTATCGAGAACCATCCAGTCAGGGGCGCAGTCGGCGTGGCATGTCAGCAGGGTCTCAGAACCGTTGCAGAGACCGTCTCCGCAAGTGGCGCAGGCGCCGCAATCGGTGTCGCAGTCGTAACAACTCTCCGTGCCGTTGCACACGCCGTCGCCGCACACCGGAGGACAATCTCCACAGTCGCTGGGGCAGGAATTGCAATCCTCCCCGGATTCGCAAAGGAAGTTTCCGCAACCGCTGGGGCAATCTCCACAGTCGGCGGGGCAGGCAACACAGCTCTCCGTAGGTTCACATTGGCCGTCTCCACAGGCACCCGGGCAGGCACCGCAGTCTTGTGGACAACTTCCGCAGTCCTCGGAGACAAAACAGCTTCCGTCGCCGCAGCTCTGGCTGCAATCTCCGCAGTCCGCCGGGCACGACTGGCAAGTCTCGGTTCCATTGCAGGCGCCGTCGGAACATTCGGGAGTCGCCGGACCACCGGAGCAGTAACCTTCTGCGACACAAAGCTGCACGCATCCAGAGTCCCACCCCTCGTCGCAACAGTCCTCTTCCTCATCGCAAACGGCCTCTTCGCAAGCGCAATCCTGGCAACCGTCCTGCTCGTGGGGCACGCAACCAAAGTCCGTTCCGCAGGAGCCGTACTCGAAGCAGAGCGCCGTGCACTCTTCATCCCATCGGTCCTGGCAACAATCAGAGTCAATGGCGCAGACATAGTCTTCGCAAGCACAGCCATTGCACCCGGCGCTACCAGTCTGGTGGCAGCCCGGTGTCCCCACGATGCTCTGTCCCCCGGTGGTGACGCAGGTGCCGCAGTCGGCTGCACAGCTTGCACAGTCTTCTGCCGGGGCACAGATACCGTCTCCGCACTCAAAGCCGCAAGTCCCGCCGCAATCGTACTGGCAGCGGGCCGCACACAGGAAGTCCCACTCTCCTGTGCAGCAATCCGGGTCGGCAGCGCAGACACAACTCTCGCAGGCGCATCCTCCGCACCCCCCCTGCTGCGGATGAGTGACACAGCCATCTCCAGAGCAAACTCCGCAGTCAGCCGGACACAGCTCGCAACTCTCCGATGCCTGACAGGTGCCGTCCCCGCACTGGGTTGGGCAGGCTCCGCAATCCGACGGACAGATCAGACATCCCTCGCCCACATCGCAGGAACCGTCCCCACAGGTGGCCGGACAAGCTCCGCAGTCCCCGGGACAACTGTTGCAATTCTCAGAGGCTTCACAGTCACTGTTTCCACAAACCGCTGGGCATGCGCCGCAGTCATCCGGGCAGGAGCTGCAGGTTTCCCCGGCTTCGCAATTGCTGTTCCCACACTGGGCCGGGCAGGCGCCACAGTCCTGGGGACAAGAGTCACAGGCTTCCCCCACTTCGCACAGGTTGTTGGGACAAACCGCCGGACAGGCACCGCAGTCACTCGGGCAGTTGCCGCAGCTTTCACCGGCTTCGCAATTTGCATCCCCACAAGTTGGGGGACAGACGCCACAGTCTTGAGGGCAGGAATCGCACGACTCGGAGGCCCCACAAGCTCCATTCCCACACGTCTCCGGGCATCCCCCGCAGTCCTGGGGACAGTTGCCGCAGGTCTCTTCAGCAGAGCACAGACCGTCTCCGCAGGCCAGCGGGCAATCGCCGCAGTCCTGGGCGCAGGTCTGGCACGTCTCTAGTCCGTTACACGCCCCGTCGGGGCAGGTCGCCGGGCACGGCCCGCAGTCGTCCTCGCATGTGCCGCAGGTTTCGCCGTCCATGCAGAAGCCGTCCCCGCACTTGTTTTGACTGCAACCTGCGATGGGGGTGTAAAGGCACCCGGAGTCGGGGTCACAACTGTCTGCGGTGCACGAATTGTTGTCGCTGCATGCAAGCAAGGCTGAGCCAACACACTGTCCAGACTGGCAGGTGTCGGTGGTGGTACAAACGCTTCCGTCGGCGCAAGGTTTGCCATCGGCCACCGTCACCGCCGAGCACTCTCCCGTGGTGGGGATGCAGGCGCTGACCATGCACGGGTTGCCCACCGGCTGTTCGCAAACGACAACCGAGCCAGGAGCCGTAATGCAGGCGCCTCCAGAACATATCAGGGTTCCGTTGCAAGCGTTGCCGTCCTCAAAGGGATGGCACTGTTCGTCCGTGGTGCACCCGCAGGCGTTGGTTCCAGAGAGGCAACTGCCCCCGTCGCACACGTCCCCCACGGTACAGGAGTTGCCGTCGTCGCAGAGAGCGGCGTTGGGTTCGAAGGAACACTCGCCGTTGACACATGCGTCGTCGGTGCAGGGGTTGCCGTCGTCACACTCCATCGAGGATCCGGCCTCGCAGGTTCCCTCGAAGCAGAGATCGTCCAGAGTGCACGGATCACCGTCGTCACACTGAGCGTTTCCGTCGAGGTGGTAGCACCCCTTCTCGGGATCGCAGGAGTCGATGGTGCAAGGGTTGGAGTCGTCGCAGTCCTGGAGGGGACCCGGTTGACAAATGCCCTCACCGCAACTGTCACCCAGGGTGCAGGGGTTCGCGTCGTCGCAGCTTGCGTCCAACGGCTCTGCGACGCAGCCAACACCGTCTTCGCAACGGTCGCTGGTGCATTCGTTCTGGTCGTCACACAGTTTGGGAGAACCCAACGTGCAGACTCCTGAAAGGCAAGAAGTCTCGACGGTGCAGGGATTTCCATCGTCGCAAGACAATCCGTCTTTCTGGTTCCCAAGACGGCACTCTCCCTCGGCTTGGAAGCAATATGCGATCTGGCATGGCCCGGCGTCGGGGAAGGCGTTGAGGCAGTCATCCGATGCTGAACACAACACCACAGAGGTCCCGTCAGTGCTATTGCCATCGTCGTTGGAAGCGACGTCGGACGCCGGCTCTACAGTGGCGGACCCTCCCGACGAAGAGCAGGAAATCTGGGACGCGCCCAGGGCAACAAACAAGGCGATGGCGGCAAACGTTTTCATTGAGTCCTCCTCTCAAAAGTGAAGCACCCAATGGAAGCACTGCGGGAGAAGAGAACCAGCGGGGAGCGACGAATTGGGGTGCGACCAACGGATAAAGAATATCCCCTGAAGATCGGATTGACAATAGAGGCACTATCTAGTTGGCCGTGGCTGCGCCTTTGCGCTTCCGGGAGAGCGATAATGCCAAACGCAAGCCCGGTGGACTGGCCCCGTCCACTCATCTGATCCCTTGTCATTTGGAGCCCCAACGTGGTACTTTCCGGGCGAACATTTGGCGGGAACAGGGAGTCTCCGCCCCTTTCATCGACAGAGGAACAACTACATGGCTGACGCACCCGACAAGATCATTTATTCGATGATTGGAGTGGGCAAGGTCCACGGAACTCGGACAGTACTGAAGGACATCTACCTGTCCTACTTCTACGGCGCCAAAATCGGCGTGCTGGGGCTCAATGGGTCTGGCAAGAGTACTCTCTTGAAGATCATGGCAGGGGAAGACAAGGAATACCTGGGGGAGACAACGATCTCACCGGGCTTTTCCGTCGGCTACCTGCCCCAGGAGCCGGTCCTCGACCCCGAGAAGACGGTGAAGGAAGTCGTCGAAGAAGGGGTGGCCGAGGTCGTTGCCCTCCTGAAGGAGTTCGACGAACTCAGCATGAAGCTGGGGGAACCCATGTCCGACGACGAAATGACCGCGGTGTTGGACCGCCAGGGGGAGGTGCAGGAACGTCTGGACGCTACCGACGCCTGGGATCTCGACAGTCGCCTCCAGATGGCAATGGATGCCCTGCGGTGTCCCCCCGGAGACACCCAGGTGAAGGTCCTGTCGGGTGGAGAGATGCGGCGGGTCGCCATGTGCCGGTTGCTCTTGCAGAAACCGGACATTCTGCTCCTGGATGAGCCTACCAACCACCTCGATGCAGCAACCGTCGCTTGGCTCGAACAGCATCTGAGTCGCTACGAAGGGACGGTCATCGCCGTCACCCACGATCGCTATTTTCTCGACAACGTGGCGGGTTGGATTCTGGAACTCGACCGAGGCAAGGGGATCCCGTGGAAGGGGAATTACTCTTCCTGGCTGGAACAAAAGACCCAGCGACTGGCTCTGGAGGAAAAGAGCGAGTCTCAGCGACAGCGGACGTTGCGGCGTGAATTGGAGTGGATCAAGATGTCCCCCAAAGGGCGTCGAGCCAAAGGGAAGGCTCGAATCAACTCTTATGAAACGCTGGCTTCCCAGCACACGGAGAATCTGGAAAAGGAACTGGAACTGTTCATTCCGGCGGGACCTCGCCTGGGGGACATCGTCATTCAGGCCGCAGACGTCTCCAAAGGGTTCGGCGATCGGTTGTTGTTCCAGAAGATGAATTTCATCATTCAACCCGGCGCCATTGTCGGCATTGTGGGACCCAACGGGGCGGGCAAATCCACTCTGTTTCGAATGGTGATGGGGGAGGAGACCCCGGATTCCGGCACGCTTCGAATCGGAGAAACCGTTCAGTTGGCCTACGCTGACCAGTCCAGAAGCACCCTGTCGGAAGATGTCACGGTGTACGAGGCCATCTCCGGGGGACAAGATTTCATCGAATTGGGGGACTACAAGGTGCACGCTCGTGCCTATGTGGGGCGCTTCAACTTCAATGGAACCGACCAGCAGAAATCGGTGACCCACCTCTCAGGAGGGGAGCGCAACCGAGTCCACCTCGCCCGAATTTTGCGGTCTGGGGCCAACGTCCTGCTCCTCGATGAACCCACCAACGACCTCGACGTGAACACCCTGCGAGCCCTCGAAGAAGGTCTCGACGCGTTTGGTGGCTGCGCCCTCGTGATCAGCCACGATCGCTGGTTCCTGGACCGTATCGCTACCCACATTCTGGCCTTCGAAGGAGATAGTCAGGTGGTTTGGTTCAACGGCAACTACTCAGACTACGAGAAAGACCGCCGACGTCGACTCGGTGCCGACGCCATCATTCCCCGCCGAATCAAATACCGCCAACTGACTCGAAAATAATCGGCATCATTGTTGTGAGGCCAACGGTATCTACCCAAAGCGGCGCTTGAGCAATGGCCTGGACAAGAATCGAGCGACTCATCTCAAACGGTAGTTCTTCAGGATAGTAGAAACCTTTCAGTTGGTTATCAATCGCACAGCGTAACATGTTTGCCGTCATAAACGCGGTATGGTAGGCGATGTAGTTTGTCTCACATGCGCCAGCTTGAGCCAACTCGTCGGATGACTGTAAGAACAACTCTAGCCTACCGATATCACTGTGAATC
>CALFHQ010000159.1 GCA_937876385.1 uncultured Pseudomonadota bacterium | reverse complement strand
GGGTCAGTGCGGGCAGGAGGCGGGAGCGTCTCCCCAGAGTGTGATCCAGCGCTGACATGACCCGCTGGGGACCAAGTACGTTGTAAACCATGCGGGCGGCGCTGCGAGGTGCAGGAACATCACGGGCAAAAAGAGCCGGGCTGCGGCGCAGCGGTGTCGGCAATTCGGGAGTGAAGAACATTGATGTCTGAAAGTGCGCTTGTGGATCAGTCCCCATCTTGTCCAGGGAACCCCACAACTCTACTCTCTGCATGAACCGGCGAAGGAAGACTGGGTCGGCTCTCCCCTCTCCCCAACGCACAAACTGGACGAGGTTGATGGTCAGAAGTGCATCGAAGAGGTCCATCTCCGGCTGTGCAAGGAGGTTGGATGCCACCACCGCTGACTGTATGTCTTCGGCGTGTCGAGATTCCAGGCTGACGATTGGTGATACTTCGAAGGCCAAGTCAGAGTACAGCAGGCCGCCTCGCAACGGGATTGCCACCATCTCCCGCAGGGGGGCCTCCAGGAGCAGAAAGGGATTTGTCGGAGTTCCCCTGGAACCCGGTCGGGCAAGGGCCTCTCCAACCACTGCGCGAACCCGATCCGACTGATGCGATGGACCGCCCCGGTGAACTGCGGTGACCTGGAGCAGAGCCCTGGCACCCTGGACATGCCCAAGTGTCGAATGCCACCGGGGCCTGCTGTAGAGCAAGACCGGCCCATTCCAGTCTCGTAGAGTTACATCAGCGGGGGCCCCAGGCGCAGGGCTCAGAAGGTGGTCACCAATGACCACCAGTCCTGGCGAGGCGACGGCTACTCGTATCTTGTAGTCGGCCGGGGGGTCGACGTCGTCCAGGGCAAAGCCCTCCGGCCTCAGACGGGGCAAGAGAGGGTGCCACCCTCCCAGCAGAACGACGGTGTCGTCAACTGCTCCAAATGGTCCAAATCGCTCAGGGATTACCGTGCGAAAGGCAATCTCAAGGGAGGTCTGGGACCCCGGAGGTGCGGGCCGAGGAAGTGTCACCCAGACCAGTAGCCCTTGGTGGCCCGAGCCTGGGGAGGGTGTCGGCGCAGCAAGCTGCCCATCGACCCGGACTTCATTAAATTCCATTGCGGCCGGAGAGAATCCTCCGGGGAAACGATGGGGAAAGGTGACGTCCACAAGGTCTGGTCCTGGAGTTCCCAGCAAATTGGGGTAGAGGTAGACTGGAAGTCGGGCTAACTCTGCGTTGCTGTTGTTGACGAAAGAAATTGCGCAGGTTCCAGATAGGGTCCTGTTTTCGGAGTCGAGCTCGATCTCCAGCGTAACGGTGCGGTCGGCCCTGGCGGCACCGCGCCCGGGCTCAGGAAAGATCACAGCAGTCAGTACCAGCGCAGCCAGTGCCACCATCCAGCGAGCAGTTCCCAACGGCCCTCCGACTGCTACTGCAAGTCTGTCCAGTGGCCGATTACCTTACCGACAATGCCGTACTCCATGGCCTCGTTGGCAGCCATCCAGTAGTCCCTTTGCGTGTCAGTCTCGACGCGTGTAAGGGGTTGTCCACTGGCGTCGGCAATCAGGGAATTGAGGCGGTCACGTAGCTTGATCATTTCACGGGCATTGATCTCAACGTCTGAAGCAGGAGCGACCACGGTGCCGGAAATCAAGGGCTGGTGGATCATGAAGCGAGAGTTGGCCAGAGAAAACCGATTTTCCTTAGTGGCAGCGAGGAAAATGGTGACCCCCATGCTGGCAATCAGACCCGCCCCGATTGTGCGCACAGGCGCGCGCAGGAGTTGAATGGTATCGTAGATTGCGAACCCTGAGGAGATCGCTCCCCCCCCGGAGTTGATGATCAAGGTAATGGGCTCCTCTGGGGAGCGTTGGTCCAGGACGAGCAACTGGCCGATCACCGTGTGTGCCTGCCGGTCATCAATGGAACCAGAGAGCATGATGATGCGAGATTCCAGCAGTTCCTTGTCAATGGATGTCTTTGAATCCTTCTTGTCGCTGTTGAATTCAGTGGGCAATTCGGCCACGGTTCACCTCCCGTTCGACGTTGACTGTTCTTACCACGGCGGCCCTGTGCAAACAAGTCTTTCCACATCCCGATGGCCCCTGTCACAGGCCCGATAGAAAAGTTTTGACATCCCCGGGGCAAATGGCTATGGTTCCGGGACAAATGCAGCCGTAAGTCTGCAAGAAAACAAAGGAAGGGGGTCTTTTTCTACATGGACAAGCACGACGTTAGCACCAACAACTTCGATGATCTGGACGAATTTGGAAAGCTTCTCGCGGAACATGAAGAGACGCAGTCCATTAAGGAAGGGGAGATTGTTCAAGGCACCGTGATCATGGTGACCAAGGACTTTGTCATGGTCGACATCGGACACAAGTCCGAAGGCCGTATCCCCATCGATGAGTTCATCGGCCCGGAGGGCGGCAAGCCCAGGATTGCTGAAGACGATGTGATTAGTGTCTACGTGGACGAGTTTGAGAATGAGGATGGTCTCATTCAGCTCTCCAAAGACAAGGCAGACAAGCTGCGCATCTGGGACGAGATTGATCGTGCCTCAGAGGCCGGCGAGCTGGTGGAGGGAGTTATCACCGGCAGAGTCAAGGGTGGTCTCACCGTGGATATCGGTGTCAAGGCCTTCCTGCCTGGGTCACAAGTTGACTTGCGCCCCGTGCGCAATCTCGACAAGTTCATCGGCGAGAGTTTCCAGTTCAAAATCATCAAGTTTAACAAGCGGCGAGGGAATATTGTCCTCTCTCGCCGGGCCCTTCTTGAAAGAGAGCGGCAGGACCTTAAAGAAAAGACCCTCGAATGTATCGAAGAGGGTGTGGTCCTCGACGGTATCGTCAAGAACATTACCGACTACGGTTGCTTTGTCGACCTGGGCGGCATTGACGGTCTGCTCCACATTACTGATATGTCCTGGGGCCGAGTCAACCATCCTTCAGAGATGTTCCGGGTGGGCGACGAAGTGAAGGTCAAGGTTCTTAAGTTTGACCCCGAGACTGAAAGGGTCTCCCTTGGGCTCAAGCAGATCACTGCTGACCCGTGGGTCGACGTTGGTGCGAAGTATGTTGTTGAGCAGAACGTATCGGGCAAGGTTGTAAGTCTCACCGAGTATGGCGCATTCGTTGAACTGGAAGAGGGCGTTGAAGGTCTCGTTCACATCTCTGAGATGTCCTGGCTCAAGCGCATCAAGCACCCCAGCCAGATGGTTTCAGTGGGCGACATCCTTGAAGCCAAAGTCCTGGAAGTGGACGTCGAGAATCGCCGTATGTCCCTGGGCATGAAGCAGGTGGAAGAGAATCCGTGGGAGACTCTGCGCAAGCGCTATCCCGAAGGTGCAGTGATTCGTTCCAAGGTGCGCAACATTACTAACTTCGGCGTCTTCGTGGGCATCGAAGAAGGGATTGACGGACTCATTCACGTTTCTGACCTTTCCTGGTCCACGAAACCAAAGAATCCTTTGGATATATTCAAGAAGGGACAGGAAATCGAAGCCAAGGTGCTTTCAATCGACGTCGAGAACCAGCGCTTCTCACTGGGTATCAAGCAGCTGCACGGTGACCCCTGGGTCAGCGTTGACCGCAAGTATCCCATCGGCACAGTTATCGAAGGCAACGTGAGCAAGGTCTTCGACTTTGGCGCCGTGGTGGAAATTGACGACGAAATCGAAGGTCTGGTTCACATCTCCGAGTTGGCTGACGAGAAGGTTCCCGACATTCATCAGGTCGTGCAGGAAGGCCAGAGACTGCGTGCCAAGGTCATCAGCCTGATCCCCGAGGAGCGCAAGATTGGTCTATCGGTCAAGCGGCTGCTGGAGAGCGAAGCGATGGAACCCAGCGAGGAGTTCTTGCGGCGGCAGAAGGCCCGCACCGGGACCGTTCTTGGTGACTTGCTGAAGAAGAAGCTTGGCGAGAAGCTTGAGGAGAAGAGCGCAGAGGTTGAGGAAGTGATGGACGACATGGATGAAGACGACGAACCCATCGTCCCAGCCACCATCGTTGCCATTCCGGACGAAGAAGAGGCCGAAGTGGAGGCCGCAACCGAGACCCCGGCAGTGACAG